>NZ_JAAGPO010000328.1:0-6737 GCF_017104825.1 Burkholderia sp. Ac-20345
TGCGCCGGCACCGTACGCGGTTGTGGCTCGCGGCCGCATGCGGCGCGCTGATCCTCGGTGTGGCGGATCTCGCGGCGCGTACGGTCGTCGCGCCGCGCGAAGTGCCGGCCGGCGTGCTGACCGCGCTGATCGGCGCGCCATACCTGCTCGGGCTGCTGATCCTCGAGGGGCGCCGCGCCCGGCGCGCAGGGCGATGACACCGTCGCTCGACGCCGCGCGCGCCACGCGCTTCTCGGCGTTCGCGCCCGAACCGTTTGCCGAACACCTCGACGTCGTCTGGCTCGGCATGCCCGACGACGCGCCCGCGCCGGGCCGCCTCATCGTGCCGGTCAGCGCGTTGCCCGCGCACCGCGACATCGTGCTCGACGCGATGGTCCGCCATTACGGCGGCGATCCGGCGCAGCATGCGCGCGCGCTGATGTCGCAATGGAGCAAATACTATTTCGGCCGCGCGGCGCCGGCCGGCGTCGTCGCCGCGCTGACGCTCGGCCGGCCGCTCGACATGACGCCCGAACGCACGTTCGTCGCGCTCGACGACGGGATGCCTGCCGCGCTGTACTTCACGCACGATGCGCTCGGCGCACCGTGCGACGACCCGGCACCACGCTATGCGGGGCTCATCGCGCATCTCGGCGCGGTGATCGACCTGCTCGCGGCGATGGGCCGCGTCACGCCGCGCGTGCTGTGGAGCAACGCGGGCAACCTGCTCGACTATCTGCTCGATACGTGTCGTTCGCTGCCATGCGCCGCCGATCCCGTCCGCGATGCGGACTGGTTGTTCGGTTCGAGCTGCGTGCACGGCGAGCCGAATCCGCTGCGCGTGCCTGTGCGCGACGCCGTGCCGCGCTCGGCGCTGCTGCCGACGCCGTTTCGTACGCGCCGCGTGTGCTGCCTGCGCTATGAAATTCCTGGAGAAACGCAACTGTGTGGAAGCTGCCCCCTGCTACTGACGATGGACGACGCGGCGCTGGCCGAGCAGGACGCGATCCGGTGACGGATGCCGGCCGCCGGCACGCGCTTGGCGCGCTCGCGGCGCTCTGCGCCGCGGGCTGCGGCGCGCTTTCCGCAGCGTCCGGCGCCGTTGCCGCAACGCTCGATGTCCATCGCGCGCAGGGCGTGCGTGCGCCGGGCGCGGTGTCGCTGGCCGGCAATCCCGTCGTGTCGCAGGCGAGCGCGACGATGCCGGTGCGGCCGCAGCGCGTGGTCGCGCTCGACTTCATGTTCGCGGAAAGCGTGATCGCGCTCGACATCGTGCCGGTCGGGATGGCCGATACGGCGTTCTATCCGGGCTGGCTCGGCTATCAAAGCGACCGGCTCGCGAACGTGACCGACATCGGTTCGCGCCAGGAGCCGGGCCTCGAAGCGATCGCGGCGGTCAAGCCCGACCTGATCATCGGCGTCGGTTTCCGTCACGCGCCGATCTTCGACGCGCTCGACCGGATCGCGCCGACGATCCTGTTCCAGTTCAGCCCGAACGTGTCGGACGGCGGCGTGCCGGTCACGCAGCTCGACTGGATGCGGCAGATCTTCCGGACGATCGGTGCGGTGACGGGGCGCGACGCGCGGGCGCAGGCGGTCGACGCGCAGCTCGATGCGGGCATCGCGCGCAATGCGACGCGGCTCGCGGCCGCGGGCCGCAAGGGCGAGCGCGTCGCGCTGCTGCAGGATCTCGGCTTGCCCGACCGCTACTGGGCCTATACGGGCAACAGCACGTCGGCGGGCCTCGCGCGCGCGCTCGGGCTCGACCCGTGGCCGAAGAAGCCGACGCGGGAAGGCACGCTGTACGTGACGTCGGCCGATTTGCTCAAGCAGCGCGAGCTGGCCGTGCTGTTCGTGACCGCATCCGGGATGGAGGTGCCGCTGTCCGCGAAACTCGATTCGCCGGTGTGGCGCTTCGTGCCCGCGATGAGGGAACACCGGATCGCGCTCATCGAACGCAATATCTGGGGGTTCGGCGGGCCGATGTCGGCGCTGAAACTGGCCGACGTGATGACCGATACGATGCTGAAGCTGCCGGTCGTGCGTTGAGTGCGCGGCGGTCGAGCGGCGGATGACGCCGCTTCGACTTCGACGGGCAGGGCATTGGGGCCGGCCTGACTCGTGGTGAACCACCCACGCGCCCGAAGCATTTCCTTCTGAAACGAAAATCGCCGACGCACTGCCATTGCAGCGCGTCGGCGATTTTTTTGCATCGACTGCCGCGTTACGCGCTCAGCGCATCGACGCCATCCTGCGCGCGCGATCGCGCCGGCGTCGTGTCGCTGACGATGCGCCCGTTGTCGAGCTTCAACAGGCGGTCGGCGAGATCGAAGTAGCGGTCGTCGTGCGTGATCACGATCACGGCCTTGCCGCGCGCGCGCAGCTCGGGCAGCAGTTGCTCGTAGAACACGGCCTTGAACGACGGATCCTGGTCGGCCGCCCATTCGTCGAACAGGTAGAACGGCCGGTCCTCCAGGTACGCGACGACGAGCGCGAGCCGCTTGCGCTGCCCGGTCGACAGCGCGCGGGTCGAGAATGCGCCGTCGACCACCTTCACCTTGTGATCGAGGGCGAGTTTCGCGACCAGCGCGTTCGCGCGGGCATCGGCCTGCGCGCGGGACGGATCGTCCGGATCGACGATGCCGAGCAGCGCATCGAACAGGTGGAAATCGTTGAACACCGCGCTGAAGCGCTGCCGGTACGCGGCGCGCTCGCGCCAGCCGATCGTGCGGCCGTCGACCTCGATCGTGCCTTCTTCCGGCTCGTAGAGCCCCGTCAGCACCTTCGCGAGCGTCGTCTTGCCGCTGCCGTTGCCGCCGACGATGAACACGAGCTCGCCCGGCTGGATCGTCAGGTTGATCGGCCCGATGCTGAACATCCGTTCGTCGCGCTCGTGGAAGTACGCATGCGTGACGCCGCGCAGCGTGACGGCGCCGGCCGGCGGCACGTCGGGTGCGTCGGACGCGGGCGGCACCGTGCGCAGCGCGCCGAATTCGGCCATCACGCCTTCGATCCGCGTGAGCGACACGCGGGCCGCGTTGACGGTCGGCAGGTTGTTCAGCAGCCCGTCGAGCGGCACGAGCATGAACAGGAACACGACGACGTAGCCGGCGGCCGAGGCCGGATCGGCATGCACGCCGAGTTGCGGCCAGAACGATGCGATGCCGAGGAACACGTAGAACAGGAAGATGATCCAGCCGACGCCGACCGCATACGCGCTGAACGCGCGACGGCGGTGGTCGCGCACTTCGCCGATCGCGGCGCCGAGCTGGCCGTCGACGAACTGGCGTGCGCGTTCATCGTGCAGCTTCAGTTCCTTCGCGCCGGAAAACAGCGAGCCGAGATAGCCGAACAGGCGATCCTGCGCCTGGCCGGCCGCCTCGAGCGACGCGATCGCGCGGCGGTCTCCGGTGTGGTAGCCGAGCGAACCCGCGATGATCGCGGCCAGTGCCAGCAGGCATACCGGCCACGACAGCCACGCGAGGTAGCCGAGGCAGCCGAACACGATCGAGCCGTGCATGACCAGGTTCGGCAGCGCGAAGAACAGCATCGACACGTTGGTGGCGTCGTCGGTCAGCACCGACTGCACGGGTGCCGCGCCGATCCGCTCGATGTCGCGCAGCTCGGCCGCGCCGACGCGTCGCGCGAGATGCACGCGCAGCCGCGCCATCGTGTCCTGCGACAGGCGGGCAAACAGCGTGCCCGACACGATTCGCGTGACGAGCGCGATCACCGCGCACAGCGCGAAGCGCCACGCGAGCGACGCATCGGCGGCGCCCGGCTGTGACAGCGCGCGGTTCAGCGTCGCGACGAGCAGCACGCTCGCGACGCCGTTCAGCACGCACGCGGTAAGCGCCAGCGCGAGCGACGCGCGGCTTTCGCGCAGCAGCGCAAGGATCAGGCGCGCCGCGGGGCGGGCGGGGGATGCGTCGAGGGACGGCGGGGAAGAAGGCTCGTGGGCGGCTGTCATCGGCAACGTCGGTAAAGGGAAGGCAAGCGAAAACGCGGAAACGGCAAAACTGACGTGAAAGCGGCGGGCGGGGCGGGGCCCCGTTCCGGCGTTCCTCCCTGATAGACGAACGGGCCGCGCAAATATTTAGCGGCGCGTTCAAAAAAGCGTTCGCACGGGCTTTGAGCACAAAACGGTAAAAAATCGGCTGCGCCGTTCGTCACACCAGTGAAGCCGCCCCAAGCGGCCCCGAGACTTGGCCGAAGCGGCCGGACCGAAGGACTTCACGCACATGACGAGTTTCCCGACTGCGCTGCATCACCGAATCCGCGAACTGGCGCGCCTCGCGCCCGACGCACCCGCGATCGCGGTTCCTTTCCAGAATGACTTGCGCCTGTCGCGCGGCGCGCTCGACGCGCAGGCGTCGCGGCTGGCCCGGCAACTGCGCGCGGCCGGCGTCGGCGCGGAAGTGCGGGTGGGCGTGTGCGTCGAGCGTTCGTGCGAACTGTTCGTCGCGCTGCTGGCCGTGCTGAAGGCGGGCGGTGTGTTCGTGCCGCTCGATCCGCGTCATCCGGCCGCGCGCCTCGACTGGATCGTCCAGGATGCGCAGTTGCGGCACGGGATCGTCGACGCGGCCGGCCGCGCGGCGCTCGGCAAGCCGTTCGAACACGCGTTCGACGCGGCATTCGAAGCAGAGGGCGGGGAGGAAATCGCTGCGGATGACGAGGCGGTATCCGTTCACCCGCGTTCGGCCGCCTACATGATCTATACGTCCGGTTCGACCGGCACGCCGAAGGCGGTCGTCGTCGAACACGGGCCGCTCGCCGCGCACTGCGATGCGCTCGCGGCCGCGTTGCCGATCGAGGCCGGCGACCGCCTGCTGCATTTCGCGTCGGTCAATTTCGATGCCGCGCACGAATGCTGGCTCGCGCCGCTCGCGACCGGTGCCAGCATTGTCGTGGCGCCGCCGCAGCCGTTCGCGCCGGATGCCGCACATGTGCTGATGGTGAGTGAATCGGTCAACGTGGCCGCGTTCCCGCCTGCGTACCTGCGCGAATTCGCGGCGGTGGCCGCGCGCGACGGCGTGCCGCCGGCCCTGCGCGTGCTCGCGTTCGGCGGCGAAGCGCTGCCGCAGCAGGCGTTCGAATTCGTGCGCAGCACGTTCCCGTCGGTACGCCTGATCAACGGCTACGGGCCGACCGAGGCCGTCATTTCGCCGATGCTGTGGCCGGTCGAGCCGGGCGAGACGCCCGTGCTGGCCGCCGACGATGCGTACGCGTCGTTGCCGATCGGCCGCGTGATCGGGCCGCGCGTCGCGCGTGTCGACGGCGGCGAGGCCGATGGCGTGGGTGAGTTGCTGCTGGGCGGCGTCTGCGTCGCGCGTGGCTATCACGGCCGTCCGGCGCTGACGGCCGAGCGTTTCATTCCCGATGCAGACGGCGAACCCGGTGCGCGCGTGTACCGCACGGGCGACCTCGCACGGTTGCGCGACGACGGCGCATTCGACTATCTCGGCCGTCTCGACGATCAGGTCCAGGTGCGCGGCGTGCGCGTGGAACCCGCTGAAATCGCCGCGTGCCTGCGTTCGCACCCGGCCGTGGCCGACGCCGCCGTGGTCGCCGAAACCGGCAACGGGCCGACGCGGCTGATCGCGTGCGTCGCGCTGCGCGCGGCGGCCGACGATGCGGCGCTGAAAGAACATGTGACCGCGCAACTGCCGGCCGCGTGGCAGCCGCACCGGTTCGTGCGTTGCGATGCGCTGCCGTATACGCTGAACGGCAAGATCGACCGTGCCGCGCTGCGCGAGAAGATTGCCGCTGCGCGCGACACCGTGCAAGGCAGCGGCGACGCGCCGCGCACGCCGACCGAACAGCAGCTCGCCGGCCTCTGGCAGACACTGCTCGGCCTCGATGTCACGCCGTCGCGTGACGACCGTTTCTTCGCGCTGGGCGCCGATTCGCTCGCCGCGATGCAGTTGCAGGCCGCGATCCGTGCCGCGGTACGCGTGAACCTGCGGCTCGATACGCTGTTCGCCGATCCGGCGCTCTTCGAACTGGCCGAAGCGGTCGATCGTGCGGAGCGCGAAACCGGCGAACCGCTGGCCGCCATTTCCGCACGTCGCGTGCCGGCCGAAGCGGGCGTATCGGAAGCGCCGCACGTCGATCGCGCCGCATCGCTCGCGCAGCAACGTTTCTGGGTGCTCGCGCAAACACGTGACGCGAGCGCCGCATATCACATCGCCGCACACTGGACGATCGACGGCACGCTCGATCGCGCTGCACTGCAGCGCGCGCTCGATCACGTGATCGGCCGTCACGAGGCGTGGCGCACAACGCTCGTCGACAACGATGACGGTGTCGTGATGCAGCGGATCCACACGCATCTGCCGGTGACGATCGCCGACGTCGACCTGCGCGACCAGCCGCCCGCTGCCCGCGACGCGCAAGCCGCGCGTCTCGCCGAGCGCGATGCGGCCGAACCGTTCGACCTCGCGCGCGGCCCGCTGCTGCGCGCGACGCTGGTCGCGCTTGCCGACGACCGTCACCGCCTGCTGCTGACCGCGCATCACGCGATCACCGACGGCTGGAGCTCGCGCTGCGCATTCGACGAACTGTCGGCTGCCTATCGCGCGTATGCCGAAGGCCGCGAACCGTCGCTGCCCGAACTGCCGATCCAGTACGCCGACTATGCGGACTGGCAGCGCGACATGCTGGCCGGCGGCGAAGGTGAACGTCAGCTCGACTACTGGCGCGGCGCGTTGCGCGACGTGCCGGGCCCGCTTGCGCTGCCGGTCGATCGTCAGCCGGGC
>NZ_JAAGPO010000329.1:0-6692 GCF_017104825.1 Burkholderia sp. Ac-20345
TGGCCGCGCCGGCGCCGCCGATTCCGGCGCGAGCAGCCGCGGCATCCTCAACGAGGCGCGGATGATGGGCATCATCCGTTCGTCGATGGAAGCGATCATCACGATCGACGAAAAGCAGACGGTCGTGATCTTCAATCCGATGGCCGAGCAGGTGTTCGGCGTGTCCGCGATGGAGGCGATCGGTGCGCCGCTGTCGCGCTTCATCCCCGAGCGGTTCCGCGCCGCGCACGCGAAGCACGTCGACCAATTCGGCGTGACGGGCGTGTCCGAGCGCCAGATGGGCCGCCAGCGGGTGCTGTTCGGGCTGCGTGCCAACGGCGACGAGTTCCCGATCGAGGCCTCGATCTCGCAGATCCGCGACGCGTCGGGCAAGCTCTATACGGTGATGCTTCGTGACATCACCGAGCGGCTGCGCGCCGAGAACGCGCTGAAGCAATCGCGTGAAGAATTGCGCGAACTGTCGGCGAACCTGCAGAACGTGCGCGAAGAGGAAAAGACCCGCATTGCGCGCGAACTGCATGACGACCTTGGCCAGCAGCTCACCGCGCTGAAGATGGATCTGTCGGTGGTCGAGCAGCAACTGCGCGTGCCTGGCCGCACACAACCCGACGAGGACGTGCAGTCGCACCTGCAGGGCATGCGGCGGCTGATCGACGCGACGGTCGCGTCGGTGCGGCGCATCGCTGCCGACCTGCGGCCCGTGATGCTCGACGATCTCGGCCTCGTGCCGGCGATCGAATGGCTTGCAAACGATTTCACGAACCGCTACGGAATCGATGTCGAGCGGCACATCGAAACCGGTGGCCTCTCGTTCACCAGCGCGGGCGCGACCACGTTGTTCCGGATCGTCCAGGAAGCATTGACGAACGTCGCGCGCCACGCGGATGCGACGCGCGTCGCGCTGCGGCTCGACGTCGAGGAAGGCTTCTGCGTGTTGCGCGTCGCGGACAACGGCCGCGGCTCGACGCCCGGCGGCCCGGCCCACGAAGACAAATCGTTCGGCCTGATCGGCATTCGCGAACGCGCCCACATGCTGGGCGGCACCGTGACGATCGACACCGCGCTCGCGCGCGGTTTCTCGATCACCGTTGCATTCCCGCTCAGTACCGTCCAACAGGAAACGCTCATCACATGATCAAGGTGCTCATCGCCGACGACCATACGCTCGTACGCGACGGTCTGCGGCACATCCTCCAGAACGCCACCGGATTCGAGGTGGCCGGCGAAGCCTGCGACGGCCCTTCGACGATCGCGCTCGTGCGCGCCACGCCCGCGCAGGTGCTCGTGCTCGACCTGTCGATGCCGGGCCGCAACGGCGTCGAGCTGATCAAGCAGATCAAGGACGAGAAGCCCGCGCTGCGCGTCCTCGTGCTGACCATGCACGCGGAGCAGCAATACGCGGTGCGCGCGTTCCGCGCCGGCGCGTCGGGGTATCTGACGAAGGAAAGCGCGAGCGCCGAGCTGGTCGGCGCGGTCACGAAGGTGGCGTCGGGTGGCGTCTACGTGAGCCTCGCGATGGCCGAGCAGTTCGCGCAGAGCCTGAACGAACCGGCCGAAACGCTGCCGCACCAACGCCTGTCCGACCGCGAATTCGACGTGTTCCGGCGGATCGCCGCCGGCCAGACGCTGACCGAGATCGCCAACGCGCTGTGCGTGAGCGCGAAGACGGTCAGCACGTACAAGACGCGGATCCTGGAAAAGATGCAGATGCCGCACGAAGCGGCGCTGGTGCGTTACGCGATGCGGCACAAGCTGCTCGACGAAACGGACGACGTGTAACGGACGACGTCCAGCCGCGGATGGCGTGTGCCGCCCGGCCACGCCGCACGCGTTAGCCGGGGTGGCGCACCCCGCTTACTTGGCCGGCACCGGGCACGCGAGATCGCCTTCCTCGCAGGCCAGATAGCCCTTCAGCGTCTCGGTACGCGCTTTCGTCAGATCGTCGAGGCAGGTCGACACGACCATCGGATACGCACTACCGCCCTCGGCGTTCGCGCTGGAGAAGCTGCATTCGGCATCGCGATATGCGATCCACGCACGCTGCGTGTTCACGAGTTTGTCGGCGAGCGGCCGCGCATCGCGCAGGCGCGCGGTGACGGCCTGGTAGGTGCGGTTCAGGTCCCCGTCGGACTTCCTGTACGCGCGATCGGCGCATGCCGTCATCGCCGCCTGATCCGTCGCGTCGGCACAATTCGCCTGCGCATGGGCGACGTTCGCCGCCAGCGCCAGCGAGCACAGCAGACCGGTCAAGACACGCATGGATGCTCCTTGTTGTTCGTTGAAGTCGTGGAACCCGGTGCCGGGCTTGCCGCGCTGTTGCGCATCGGCCGCCGTCGCGCGGCGACACCGCTCGCGATGCTAGCGCACGCGCGCCGGCTTGTCAGCCGGTGTCGCAGCATGTGGCGGTTTGCATATCGGCCCTCCCCACCTACACTTGAAAATCGATACGCCGCTTCAGGCCCGCGCTATCGCATCCATCCCGTCTCCGCTTCCGCGCATTCCTCTGCGCATTTCGCGTTCGCATCGCCGAGCGGGGTGACGATTCGTCAGTCAGCTTCCTCCCCCCAGCCCAACGTGCAATCGCCGTCGCTCCCTGGAGGGAATCATGAGCTATCACCTTGAAGGCCGTCTGCTCGAGGTCTGTAACTGCCGCGTACTCTGTCCGTGCTGGATCGGCGAGGATCCGGATTTCGGCGTCTGCGACACGATCGTCGCCTGGCATGTCGACAAGGGCACCGTCGACGGCGTCGACGTGGGCGGCAACACGATCGCCGCGGTGTGCCGCGTGCCGGGCAACATCCTGCAAGGTAACTGGACGGCTGCGATCTACGTCAGCGACACGGCGTCCGAAGCGCAGGAGCAGGCGCTGCTCAAGGTCTACACGGGCCAGGCCGGTGGCCCGATCGCCGAACTCGCAAAACTGATCGGCACGGTCGTGTCGATCGAACGCGCGCCCATCACCTTCAATGTCCAAGGGGCACGCGGCACGCTGTCGATCGGCACCGACTACCACGCGGAACTCGAACCGTACCTCGGCCCAAGCGGCGCACAGACGACGCTGACCGACACCGTGTTCTCGACGGTGCCCGGCGCACCGGTGTTCGTCGGCAAGGCGCCCGTCTACCGGTCGAAGAATGCGGCGATCGGCATCGACGTCGATCTGAAGAATCACAACGCGCTGCAGAGCACGTTCCTGTTCGACGCGTGAAGCGCGATCGCACGCCAACGGTCATGGCTGCGTCGCTGCATCGGCGCCTGTTTCCGCTCGTGCTCGCGAGTCTCGTCGCGTTCGCGTGGCTCACCCTGTGGGCGTGGACGCGCAGTCCGTACGGGCGCTACCTCGACCACGGCGACAGCGGGTTGCCCGAACCGTTCAGTGCGCTTTGCCGCGCGCTGCCGGGCGGCACGCTGTGGCTGCCGGCCGCGTTCGACGCGGCCGGCTGGACGCTGATGATCCTCGCCATGATGTTGCCGACGACGCTGTCGTTGTTCGATGCGTTCGCCCGCGTCGTCGCGAGCCGCCCCGACCAGACGCGCCTGCTCGCGCTCGTCGGCATCGGCTACGTCGCCACGTGGAGCGGCTTCGGCCTCGTCGCGCATGGCCTGCACGGGCTGCTGCTGACGGGTGTCGCGCACGTACCGGCGCTCGCGTGGCGCGGCTGGCTGATCGGCGCGGCCGTATTCGCGCTCGCCGGCGCGTTCCAGTTCAGCGGACTGAAGACGCACTGTCTCGACCGTTGCCGCACGCCCTTCAGTTTCGTGATCAGCCGCTGGCGCGGCCGCACGCCGATGCGTCACGCGTTTGCGCTGGGCGTGAGCCACGGGCTCTTCTGTGTCGGCTGCTGCTGGGCGCTGATGCTGCTGATGTTCGTCGTCGGCGCGGGCAGTCTCGGCTGGATGCTGTCGCTCGCCGCGTTGATGGCCCTCGAGAAGAATGCGTCGTGGGGGCAGGCGCTCACCGCGCCGCTCGGCGTCGCGTTGTTCGGCGCCGCCGTGCTGATCGTCGCCAGCCACGCGTGAGGCCCTGATGCGACCGCCCGCCCCTGCCTTCGCGCTGCACGTCCGGCCGGGCGTGCGCGTCGTTGCGCTGACGTCGATCGCGATGCTCGCGTTCGCGTCGAATTCGCTGCTGTGCCGACTCGCGCTGCAGGCCGGACGGATCGACGCGGCCAGCTTTGGTAGCCTGCGCCTCGTATCCGGCGCGCTGATACTCGCGATCGTCGCGCGTGCGGGTGCGCGACGGCCCGCCCCGCCTGCCGACTGGCCGGCTGCGGCGATGCTGTTCGTGTACGTCTCGTGTTTTTCGTTTGCGTATCTGACCGTCAGCGCGGCCACCGGCGCACTGATCCTGTTTGGCGCGGTGCAACTGACGATGTTTGTGGCGGGATGGCACGCGGGCGAACGGTTTGCCGCGACCGGCTGGGCCGGGTTCGGGGCAGCGCTCGGCGGACTGGTGTATCTCGTGTCGCCCGGGCTCGCCGCGCCGACACCGCGCGGCGCGGCGCTGATGACGGCTGCCGGCATTGCATGGGGAATCTATTCGATACGGGGCCGCCGGCCCGTCGATCCCGTCGCGGCGACCGCCGGCAATTTCCTGCGGGCCGCGCCACTGGCGCTCGCGCTGAGCGTCGCACTCGCCACCCGCTTCCACGTCACGCCGGCCGGCGCCATTCTCGCCGCGCTTTCCGGCGCGCTGACGTCGGGCCTCGGGTACGTGGTCTGGTACGCCGCGCTGCGGCACCTCACGGCGATGCGCGCCGCGGCGGTTCAGCTTTCGGTCCCCCCGATCGCTGCGGCCGGCGCCGTGCTGTTCCTGTCGGAACAGCCGACATGGCGGCTCGCGCTCGCATCGGCAGCGATCCTCGGCGGGGTGGCGGCCGTGCTCGCGACGCGGGCTCGGCAGGCGGGCGACAAAAGGTGATGCGCATCGGACGCAGCGCATTCGCGTGGCCCCACCCATTCAGAGGCCGCCAAAATGCAAAACCCGCACACGGATACCGTGTACGGGTTTCAGAACGGACGGCAAACCGGGCGCCCTTGCGGGCGCTGCCTGGCTTAGTGGCCGAAGAACACCGACGAACGGTCGGTTGCGGCCGGCGCGACCACGTGCTGACCCGACTGCGACGTCGCGGCAGCGTTCGCACCGTAGCCCGTTGCATCAGCTTGCGCGCCAGTGTTCTGCGCGGCGGCGATCTTGGCCTGCGCGGCCTGGATGTTTTCCGGGTAGTTCATCCAGTCGTTCGGGTTGTAGCCGGCCTTTTCGAGCTGGACCAGCTCGGCGCGCACTTGCGCGCGCGTCAGCGGCTGCTGGTTCGATTGGGCGAACGAGACGACCGGTGCGGCCACCAGGGCGGCCAGTGCAACTGCCTTGATCAGCGATTTCATGATGCGTTACCTCCAGAATTGTTTTGTCAGGCGCTTCGGACTCGGGGTCGTTGCGCATGAGTAGAAGTCTAGGAGGCTCCGCTATCAGGGTAAATACTTAAATCGCGAATTCACTGTTGACGGAAAACATACAATCGCCGTGGAATCCATTGAATCATCAGATGATTGTAGGCATTCACGCACTGAATACCGCGACGCGGCACCCGGTGCGCCTGTCCAGGCTCAGCGCCGCCGGGCGCTATCCGACGACGCCATCAGCCGGTCGAACAGCAGCGCCTTGAGGCGGATCAGGTCGTCCGCGCCGGTCTCGCCGAACGCCGCGTGATGAAGCGTCAGCGCGGGCGCCGCCGGATCGGCATGGACGGCCCGCACCGTACCGTCGAGCGCCAGCAGCTCGACCCGGTCGCCCGTCGTGTACGGAAGCTGCACGCGCAACGGTTCGCCGATTGCGGCAATCGGCCGGTCGACGGCAATCGACAGCCCGCTCACGCTGATGTCGTGCACCATCCCGATGCCTTCCGCGCCCTCCGACCCGCCCGCGCAGCAGGCGGCGATCCGTACCGGCACGCGTGGCTCCGCGCGTGTGCGCAGCCGGTCGACAAAGCCGGGCGGCGACAGCACCAGGAACCGCGCGGCACCCGCTGCCTGCACCGACTCGACCGTCGCGCCGAAACGCGACACCGCGGCTCGGCCGATCGCGACCGCCTCGATGTCGTCGCCGCGCGCGAAGTCGAACGCGGCCGCCGGCTGCGGCTCGACGAACAGCGCGCCCGATGCGGCGATGCCAATCAGGCGGTAGCGCTGCAGCCCGCGGGTCGTACCGACCCGGCGACGGATGCCGATCGAGGCGCCCGCCGACAACCCCATCCGCGGCGCGTGAGGCACCGCGTCAGGCACGCGCGGCTCCGCTTCGGCGTCGTCGCGCCGGCGTACCGGCCGGAAATGGTCGAACAGGAAGGCATGCTGCGCGGCATCGCGCAGCGTCGTGCCCGCCGGCAGCAGCGCGGCGCCGTCGGCATCGTAGAGATCGAAGCCGAACGGGACGCCGGCGGCAAGATCGTCGCGCGCGAGCGGGACGTAGTCGGTAGATAGCCTCATCGGAAGGCGCGGAGCGACCGCGCGAGCTGTCATGACAACATGATTACGGCAGCTTCGCGCGAAATCTGAACGGCTCCGTTACTGCGAAGTGCCGGTTGCGTCGGGCGCGGCCGGCGCTGGCGCCTGGGACGGTGCGGCCGAAGGGGCGGCAGCCGGTGCGGCGCCAAATCCCGCGCTGCTTCCGCCCGCAGCGCTCGCCCCAGCTGGCG
>NZ_JAAGPO010000031.1:0-73567 GCF_017104825.1 Burkholderia sp. Ac-20345
CGGCACGTTGTCGCTGTTCGCGCAGCCGGAGCCGCCGTCGCTGGTCAACGCGCTGCCGCCGCACGTTGCGTCGCAGTACGTCGGCGGCAAGATCTTCCAGGGGTTGCTCGGCTTCGACCCGCAGCTGCGTGCGGTTCCGGTGCCCGCGCGCAGTTGGCATGCGTCGGCCGACGGGCTGAACTACACGGTCGAGCTGCAGCCGGGTGTGCGCTGGCACGCCGGGCAGCCGTTCGGCGCGCACGACCTGGGCGTCACGGTGAACGAAATCCGCGCGCAGGGCGGCCCCGCGCCGGAGCCGCCGTCGCTGGTCAACGCGCTGACGCCGCACGTTGCGTCGCAGTACGTCGGCGGCAAGATCTTCCAGGGGTTGCTCGGCTTCGACCCGCAGCTGCGTGCGGTGCCGGTGCTCGCGCGCAGTTGGCATGCGTCGGCCGACGGGCTGAACTACACGTTCGAGCTGCAGCCGGGTGTGCGCTGGCACGACGGGCAGCCGTTCGGCGCGCACGACGTGGTCGTCACGCTGAACGAAATCGCGCCGCAGGCGCTGCCGCGCACGAAGGTGACGTTCGACAAGTACGTCGCGTCGATCGAAGCGAGCGGCCCGCTTCGGGTGACGATCCGCCTCAGGAAGCCTTACGCCGGGTTGATCAACCTGCTCGGCAGCGGGTTGCTGCCGATCCTGCCGGCGCACCTGTACCAGGGCAAGGATCCGCGGAGCAATCCGGCGAACCAGCGTCCGGTCGGCACCGGGCCGTTCGTCTTCCGCGAATGGAAACGCGGCGCCTATGTCCGCCTCGCGCGCAATCCGGATTACTGGAAAAAGGGGTTGCCGTATCTCGACGGGATCGTATTCAACGTCGTGCCCGACGCAGCCGCGCGCTCGATCGCGTTCGAGCGTGGGCAGATCCACGCACTGCGCGCCGGCGACGTCGACTACTCGGACATCGCGAGGCTCGCGAAACTGCCGGGCGTCGCCATCACGACGCAGGGCTGGGAGCTGTTCACGGGGATGGCCTTTCTCGAACTGAACCAGCGCAAGCCGCCGTTCGACAACGTGCTCGTGCGGCAGGCGGTGCTGCACGCACTCGATCGCCAGTTCATCGTCGACCGGATCTTCTTCGGTTACGGCAAGGTCGCGAACGGGCCGTTCGTGTCGTCGTCGCCGTTCTACGACCCGAACGTGCCGCGCTTCGCGTACGACCCGGAGCGGGCGCGCGCGCTGATCCGGCAGTCGGGCGTCGACGTCGGCAAGTTTCCGCTGGTGCTGATCAACGGCGAGAAGGGCGGTGCGTGGGAACGCGTCGCCGAATACACGCAACAGGCGCTCGGCCAGGCAGGCTTCCGGCTGCGCGTGCAGACGACCGATGCGGCCGGCTGGTATGCGCGCGTCGCGAACTGGGATTTCGACCTGAGCTACAACTTCCTGTTCCAGAACGCGGATCCGGATTTCGGCGTCGCGCCGCTGTACCGGATCGACGGCATCTCGAAGGGTTCACCGTTCGGCAATGTCGAGGGCTACCGCAACCCGACGGCCGACGCACTGTGGGATGCGGCTGCGCTGGACACCGATCCGGCCGCGCGTCGCGCGCGCTATGCACAGCTCCAGACCACGCTGGCCAACGACGCGGCAATCGCGAACATCTTCGAGATGGTCAACCCGACGGTGTACCGGCGCAATGTCCACAACCTGCTGCGCACGGCCACCAGCGTGAACGACAGCCTCGAGGACACGTGGATCGGATGACGCGATGAATACGGCGCTTCGTGTGACATCGACGGTGCTGCGGGGTCTTGCGGTCGTGCTCGGTGTGCTGGTCGTCAACTTCTTCCTGGTCCGGCTCGCGCCGGGAGATCCCGCACTCATGCTCGCCGGCGATGCGGGCTCGGGGGACGCCGCGTACGTCGAGCGGTTGCGCACGCAGCTCGGCCTGAGCCGGCCGCTCGTCGAACAGTTCGGGTTGTATCTTCGCGATTTCGCCCGCATCGATTTCGGCTTCTCGTACCGCAACCAGTTGCCGGTGCTGCAGCTCGTCGCCGAGCGACTGCCCGCGACGTTGCTGCTGATGGCGGCCGCGTTCGCGGTGTCCGTCGTCGCCGGCGTGACGGTAGGTGCGGTGGCCGCGTATGGCGAGGCGCGCGGCGGTCCATGGGCGCGTCGTGCGGCACGTGCGATCGGCGCGCTGGCGGTGATCGTCTATGCGACGCCGCTGTTCTGGCTGTCGTTGATGAGCGTGATCGCGTTCTCGGTGGTGCTCGGCTGGCTGCCGTCCTTCGGGATGGAGAGCGTCGGCGCCGGCTATACGGGATGGCGCCACGTGCTCGACGTGGCCGCGCATCTGGTGCTGCCCGCCACGACGCTCGGGCTCGTGTACGGCGCGATCTACGTGCAGCTCACGCGCGCCTCGATGCTCGAGGTGATCGAACGCGAATTCGTGCGAACCGCACGGGCGAAAGGCGCGTCCGAGCCGCGCATCATGATCCGTCACGTGCTGCGCAATGCGCTGTTGCCGGTCGTCACGCTCGGCGGGCTGCAGCTCGGGCAGCTCGCGGGCGGCGCGCTCGTCACCGAGATCGTGTTTGCGTGGCCGGGGCTCGGCGGCCTGATGTACGACGCGCTGCTGCAACGCGACTATCCGGTGCTGCTCGGGCTGCTGGCCGTGGTCGCGGCGCTCGTGGTGATGTTCAATGCGTTGACCGATCTGCTGTACGGCATCGTCGATCCGCGCATCGATACGCGGGAGGCACGATGACGGGGCGCTTCCTGCGGGGCTTCGCGCGCACGCCCGGTGCCGCGGCCGGTTCCCTTTTTCTCGTGGCCGTCGCGCTCGTCGCGCTGACCGCGCCGCTATGGCTGCCGTCGCCGTGGCGCATGGCGGCCGAGCCATTGCTGCGGCCGCTGCAGCACGCCGGCTACCCGCTCGGCACCGACATGCTCGGGCGCGACGTGCTGGTGGGGCTGCTGTGGAGCGCGCGCGTGTCGCTATTCGTCGGGCTCGCGGCGACCGGCGTGACCTTCGCACTCGGCGTGTCGGTCGGCGCGCTCGCGGGTTGGTGCGGCGGCGGGATCGACAGGGCGCTGATGGCGATCACGACGCTGTTCCAGACCGTGCCGCAATTTGCGGTCGCCGTCACGATCGCGGCGGTGCTCGGCGCGTCGCTCGAATCGACGATCGTCGCGATCGCCGCCGTGTCGTGGCCGGCGATCGCGCGGCTCGTGCGGGGAGAGTTCATCGGGCTGGCGCGCCGGGAGTTCGTGTTGGCGGCGCGGCTCGCCGGCGAGTCGCCAGCCGCGCTCGTATGGCGCCAGATCCTGCCGCACGTGTGGCCGCCGCTCGCGGTGCTGGCCGCGTTGATGGTCGCAACCGCGATCCTCACCGAGTCGGCGCTGTCGTTTCTCGGGCTCGGTGATCCGTCCCAGATGAGCTGGGGTTTCATGATCGGCGCGTCGCGCAACGTGATGCGCGACGCGTGGTGGCTGAGCATCTGGCCGGGGCTTGCGATCGTTGCCACCGCGCTCGCGATCAATCGCGTGGGCGAAGGGTTGCGCCACGCGTCGGCGATTGCGGAGCGTGTGCGATGAGCGGCGTGCCGCTGCTGTCGATCGAGGGGCTCACGCTCGGATTGCCGGCCGGCGCCGAGCGTCTCGATGCGGTGCGCGACGTGTCGCTGACGATCGCGCCCGGCGAGGTGCTGTGCGTGGTCGGCGCGTCCGGGTCGGGCAAGTCGCTGCTTGCGTCCGCGATCGCCGGACTGCTGCCGCGCGGCGTCCGGCACACAGGCGGGCGCATCGTGTTGCGTGACCGGGATCTCGCGCATTGCACCGACGCCGAGTGGCGTGCGGTTCGCGGGCGCGACGTGTCGATGATCTTTCAGGAGCCGCTCGCCGCGCTGAATCCGCTGATGACGATCGGCGCGCAGGTCGACGAGGTGCTGCGTGTCCATCGCGTGTCGAGCGGGCATCGCGAGGGAGCGGCGCGCGCCGCGCGCGTGACGGGGCTGTTGCGCGACGTCGGCCTGCCGGAGCCCGATCGGCTGCGCCATGCGTATCCCGACGCGCTGTCGGGCGGCCAGCGCCAGCGTGTGCTGATCGCGATGGCGCTCGCGCTCGAGCCGGCATTGCTGATCGCGGACGAACCGACCACCGCGCTCGATGTGACCACGCAGGCGCGCATCCTGGCGCTGATCGAGCAGGCGGCCCGTACGAAGCGGTCCGGCGTGCTGCTGATCACGCACGACTTCGGCGTGGTCGCGCGCGTGGCCGATCGCGTCGTGGTGCTGCGCGATGGCGAACAGGTCGAGAGCGGCCGCGCGGCCGACGTGCTGCGCGCGCCGCGTCATCCCTATACCCGCGCGCTGCTCGATGCCGTGCCGCACGGTCGCGTCGAGCCGCGTGTGGTCATCCGCAGCGGCGTGCCGCTGCTGGAGGCGCAGGGTCTGTACAAGCGCCATGCGCCGCGCCGCGCATGGCCGTTCCTGCCGGCGCGCGGCCGGCGTGGCGTCGATGCGCTGATCGACGTCGGCTTCACGCTGCATGCCGGCGAGACGCTCGGCATCGTCGGCGAATCGGGTTCGGGGAAGTCGACACTCGCGCGCGCACTGGTGCGGCTCGCACGGGTGGATGCGGGGCGCATCGTGCTGCGCGGCGAGCACGATCTCGCGCGCCTGCCCGAACGGGCGTTGCGGCCGCTGCGCCGCGACATCCAGATGGTGTTCCAGGATCCGTATGCATCATTGAACGCACGTCAGACGATCGCGCAGATCGTCGCGACCGGTCCGATCGCGCAGGGCGTCGGCCGGGCTGCCGCGTATCGGCGCGCGGCCGACCTGCTCGCGCAGGTCGGCTTGCCGACGGATGCGCTCGACCGGTATCCGCACGCATTCTCCGGCGGGCAGCGGCAACGCATCAGCCTGGCACGTGCGCTCGCGCTCGATCCGTCGATTCTCGTGGCCGACGAAATGGTCTCGGGGCTCGACGTGTCGGTGCAGGCACAAGTGCTCGAACTGCTCGCGTCGGTGCAGCGGAAACGCGCGATGGCGATCGTATTCATCACGCACGACCTGCGCGTGGCCGCGCAGATTTGTGACCGGATCGCAGTGATGCGGGCGGGACGCGTCGTCGAGCTGGGCGATACCGCGCAGGTTTTCGGCGCTGCGCGTCATCCGTACACGCGCGCGTTGCTTGATGCGATACCGGTGTTGCCGGAGCGCATGGCCGCGACCGGCACGATGGATACCGCACTGCGCGCTCATCGAATCAACGAGGAACAATCATGACGTCCGTTTCGAACGTCGCGGCCGCCGCTTCGGCCGTCGTGGCCGGCGTGCCGGTCGAGGTGCGCGCGGGGCGCACGCTGAGCGTCGCGCATCGCGCGGCGCCGCCGGGTTCGCCGCATGCCGCCACCGTGCTGTTCTTCGCGCATGGTGGCGGCGGAAACAAGAACCAGTGGAGAGATCAGTGGCGAACGTTCGCCGACGCGGGCTATGGGCTCGTGGCATGGGATTTTCTGGGCCACGGCGACAGCCCGCGGCCATCTGCGGGGAGCGGCGCTTACCACGGCGACGAAACGCTTCGCGATTATCTCGCGCTGTTCGACCGCTTCAAGGGCACGCACAATGTGCTTGTCGCCCATTCGCTCGGCACGGGCAGCACGCTTGCATTGCTCACGCGGCTGGCAGCCCTCGGGCGGTTGCACGAAGCGAGCGGCGCACTGCTGCTCGGCACGCAACTCGTGCGCCCGGTGGCGCGGCCGCCGGCGCTGCCGGGCTGGCTGCTCGAATGGATCAAACCCGTATTCGCACGGCGCTTCCGGCGGCTCGCGTGGCATCCGCAGGCCGATCCGGCACTCGTCGCGTACGAATCGCGCATCGCACGCCACAACCGGATGACGACGTTTCAGGCCGTGGTGCGCGATGCACCCTGGCCCGATTTGACTCGTCTGTCGGCGCTCGACTTGCCGGTCGCCGTGCTGGCCGGCGACACCGACGGCCTGACGGCGCCCGCCGGCGGACGTGCGCTGGCCGATGCGTTGCCGAATGCGTCGTTCGACGTGCTGCCCGCCTGCGGTCATCAACTGATGCTCGAGCGGCCGGATGCGGTCAGCGCCGCATTGCGTGCCCTGCTCGAGCGCACCGTTCGTGCGGCGGCCGTGCGATGAGCGCCCACCGAAGCACCATGAAACAGCCGGCCCGGAATCCGGGTAACGGTTCGTGAGGAGGCAGTCGATGTCTGAAGTCGTATCTTTGCCGGATCGGCACGATCATTTTGTCTATGTGTCTGCGACGGACCTGCTCACCCGGCCGCTCTTCGACGAGCTGGCGCACGAGTACAGCAGCCGCTACGCGGCTTATATTCCCGAAGAGGAACTCGGCAGGGAACTGGTGCGCTATCCGGTCGAAGCGTTTGCGCCGCCCCAGGGCGCGTTCCTGCTGCTGCTGAGAGAAGGGCGGGCCATCGCCGGCGGCGCCTTCATGCGCCATCACACTCCTGCCACGGCGGAGTTCAAGCGTATCTGGGTCAGCCGCTCACATCGCCGTCAGGGGCTCGCGCGGCGCGTGCTGGCCGAGCTCGAGGCGCAGGCTGCCCGGCAAGGCTACACGCGCGTCCATCTGGGAACCGGTCCGCGGCAACCCGAAGCGGTGGGCCTGTACCGGTCGTCGGGCTATACGCTGCTGTCGTCGCACGATTTCGGCGAGGACGCGCCTCCCGGCGTCCTGTTCGAGAAATATCTGTTGCCGGTTCGGCACGCGGGCAGCGCGGATTGAATCGATGATTCGAGACGAGCCGCCCGCGCCCGTGCACGAAGACCTTGCGCAACCTGTCGTCCCCGGCCGGCCTTCGCGCCTGAACGGGTGGTGGGTGCGCCAGCGTGATGCCCGCGGCGGTTCGAATGGCGCGAGTGCCAGTGCGCCCATCGTGCTGGGCATCTGCGTCGCGATGGGCTTTACCACGCTCCTCGATCAGGCGATTTTCACGCTGGCGGTACCTACGCTCAGGAGCGAACTGCATGCGTCGACAGCCGAAATACAGCTGATCACGTCGGTCTATTCCATTGCGTTCGGCATTGCGCTCGTCCCGGCAGGCCGGCTTGGCGACGTGATCGGGCGCCGCTTGTTGTTTCTGGTCGGGCTCGCGATGTTTTCAGGTTTCAGCGTGCTGGGCGGATTGGCGGATGATGCGCGGACGGTGATCGTCGCGCGCGTGCTGCAAGGGCTCGGCGCGGGGATAGTCAATACGCAGATATTCGGCTTGATCCAGGATCTGTTCAAAGGCACGGCGCAAGCCCGGGCGCTCGGGCGATACGCGTCGGCAGGCGGTTTGTCGGGCCTCGTCGGACCGATTCTCGGCGGGCTGATTCTTGCATCGGTTCCGCCGGATATCGGCTGGCGGCTGCTGTTCCTCGTCAATGCTCCGTTCGGAATGGTCGTGTTCTATCTGGCGCTTCGGCATCTGCCGCGCCACCGGTTGTCGGATGCCCGGTTTTCGATCGATATCGTCGGCCTGATTCTGCTCTCCGCGATCACGCTCGCGCTCATGCTCGCCACCCTGGTCGGCGGCGCCGGGATCCCGCCGCGACGTGTCTGTCTCGCGGTGGCGATTGCCGGATTGCCGCTGTTTCTTGCGTGGGAGACGGCATATCAGCGTCGCGGCGGCACGCCGATTCTGTCCCGCGGTCTTGTCGGGTCGAGCGGGTATGTCTTCGGCACGCTCGTGGCAATGTGCCAGTTCGCGGCGGGCGTGACTTTTGGGATGGTCAGTGCATTGTTCTTTCTCGACGGCCTGCATCTCGATCCGCTGCTTTTTGCCGCGCTGTCGATTCCTGCCGCGCTGGCCTCGATCGCATCGACCATGTGGAGCTGGCGATTCGTCGGGCGCTTCGGCCGTGCTGGGACGGTGTGCGCAATAGCGTGTTATGCGCTCGCGGTCGCCGCGCAAGGGCTGGCGACCGAATACTTCGAGGTTCGCTGGATCGTGTTCGCGTATCCCGTGATCGTCCTGCTGCAGGGGTTCGCCAGCGGCCTGATCCATGCGCCGAACCAGGCCATGACACTCGCGGAGCTCGGCCAGGATGAAGGGCGTGGGCTGGCTGCAGGATTTCTGCAGTTGTCGCAGCGGCTCGCTTGCTCGATCGGCTTGTCGTGGGGAACCGGCGTATTCCTGGTGCAGGCATCGTCTTCGGCCGGCTTGACGGCATACCGGGATGCATTCGTCGAAGTGTTGATGCCGATTTTGCTGCTGGTGGGCGGCGCATTCGCGGCGGCATGTGCCGACTGGATGAGCAAGCATTATCGGCGTCCGATGGCGTGACTTGCATGGTGGGTCACATTTGGCATGCAGTCTGATTTTTACGATATGTAATCCTGATTATGTGTATCTGTGTGCATAACGATTTCGAAAATGCTTGGTTTGCGCGTGAAGGGTTAACGCGCACTATTGCACGACGCGATACACAGCAATAAACGTGTCGAACGAATCAACCGATCCTGGCAAATCAGAGGCAGATGACTCGAAGCATCTGGCGTATCAGTGACTGACGAAGTAATCGACACATCCCCGCTCGACCCGCTCGCGCTACCCATGTTCAACGAGTTGTCGGTCGAATATTCCACGCGCTACCAGGACTTCCGCTCGGTGCCCGCGGAAGTCGTGCGTGACGAACTCCTCACGTATCCGGCGGCGCTGTTTGCGCCACCGGACGGCGCTTTCGTCCTGATTCGACGAGGTGACGAAGTCGTGGGCGGCGGTGCATTTCAGTGCTACGACGAAACGACGGCCAAACTCAAGCGCATCTGGGCGCATTCCGGCGCTCGTCGCCAAGGCGTCGCACGCCGCGTGGTAGCCGAGCTCGAATCCCGTGCGCTGAAGCAGGGATACCGGCGGGTTTATCTCACGACTGGATTTCGTCAACCGGAGGCGTCGGCGCTCTATCTCGGCACCGGCTACGAACCGCTATACGATCCGGCGATCGCACTGGAAGTGCATTGGCGACTGCCTTTTGCCAAGGATCTGCTCGCGCCCGGTCGTACCGATCATTTGCAGGACTTGAAACCGGACAGGCCGCTGGGCCGGCCGTTCGGCGCATGACGAATGAACACTTCCACGGGATACCGAAAAATGAATCGTCGTCGCGGAATCGGCCTGGCATTGTCCGGTGCGTTTGCCGTTGTGGTAATGGGAGTTGTCGGGCTCGCGCAGTCGGCGACGTCGTTCAACCTGAGTCCCGATCAGCATGATCGCCCGCGTGTCACGCCGGATGCGGAGGCGATCAAGTTGATCCCGGAGAATTTCCGCTTCGCCGAAAAAGGCGTGTTGACCGTCGGGATTGCAGTGGCATTTCCGCCGATCAGTGCGTATGCGACGGATGCGAAAGCGATCGTCGGTGCCGATCCGGATCTCGCACAACTGGTTGCGGACGAACTCGGCCTGAAGCTCAAGCTGGTGCCGCTCGCATGGGTGGACTGGCCGCTCGCGGTGGCGTCCGGCAAGGTGGACGCGGTGCTGTCGAACGTGACGGTGACCGAGGCGCGCAAGCAGAAATTCGATTTCTCGACCTATCGCCGCGACGTGCTCGGCTTCTACGTCGAGCAGAACAGCGCCATCAAGCAGATTCGTGAGCCCAGGGATATCGCCGGGCTGCGCGTCATCGGCGACTCCGGAACCAACCAGGAAAAGATACTGCTGGCCTGGGACAAGGAAAATGTCGCGCATGGGCTGAAGCCGATTCACGTGCTGTATTACGAGGACCCGTCGGTGCGGACGCTGGCGCTTGTATCGGGGCGCGCCGACGCGATTTTCAGCGTCAATGCCGCCCTGGTTTATCAGGTGAGTCAGGGTGTGAAGATCAGGCAGGTCGGCACGGTCAGCGGTGGGTGGCCTCGTACTGCCGAAGTTGCCGTCACCACCCGCAAGGGCGGCGGGCTCGCCGCACCCATCACCTATGCGATCAACGATCTGATCCGGAACGGCAAGTACCACGAGGTGCTGGGCCGCTGGAATCTCGACAGCGAGGCGATCACGAAGGCCTCGACGAATCCTCCTGGACTTCCCGATCTCTGATCGGGTTTGAGCTGATGAGGAACAGCCGCCATGCGGAAACTTATTTGAACAATCATCTGTACTACTAAAAGGCAGCGTGCAGCGCGCCTTCAATCGGCAAAGAGCGGAGAAATCATGCGGCACATACGGGGCGAAGGGGTTTCGCTGAAGACGCGCAGAACGGTGATGTCGGTGGCGGTCGCGGCAGGCGTTTTTCATGGCGCGGCCTGGGCACAGGAAGCGGGAGCGGGGGACGGAGCGGCTTCGGCCGCGCCGGACGGCAAGGTACAGATTCAGGACCGGGTCGTGATCACGGGTTCGCGTACGGAGACGCGTGCGAGCAAGAGCCTGACGCCGATCGACGTGATCGGCGGCGATCAATTGCGTGCGACGGGGCAAACCAACCTGCGCGACGCCTTGGTGAAACTTTCGCCGTCGATCACAAGGACTTCGTACTCCGGCGACACGGGCGTGTTGACCGATACGCTGTCGCTTCACGGCCTCACGCCCGACCACGTGCTCGTGCTGGTGAATGGCAAGCGCCGCCATACCACGGCCAACATCACGCTCGACCCGGGCCTGAACCAGGGCTCGACCGGCGTGGACATCGATACCATTCCGGTCGGCCTGATCGACCATATCGAAGTCCTGCGCGACGGTGCGTCCGCGCAGTACGGTTCGGATGCGATCGCGGGCGTGATCAACATCATCCTGAAGCGCAATGCGCGCGGCGGTGAGCTCGCCACGACCAATGGGCAGACATACTCCGGCGACGGCTTCAAGACGAGCGAGTCGGCCACGATCGGCCTGAATCTCGCCGACAAGGGCTTCCTCGACCTGAGCGCCGGGTTCGATCGGCAGAACCATACGATCCGCACCGGACCGGACGATTATTTCGGGCGCTTTCCGCAGGGACAGGGCTACTACAACCCGATCCTGGGCGATCCGGCCAGTTCGCGCGAAACGGTCGGCTTCAATGCCGGTTACTACCTGGGCGACGATGTCGAACTCTACGGGTTCGGCACCTACGCCCACCGGAACGGCGATGCGTACCAGAACTATCGTCCGCCTTTCGTGTTGCCGCAGGTCTACCCGAACGGGTTCGTGCCGGTTGAAACGATCAACGAGAACGATTACTCGGTGACGGCCGGGATCAAGGGAAAGAACCTGTTCGGCTGGGCGTGGGACCTGAGCACGACCTATGGCGGGGACTACGGCGTGTTCGGGATGCGCAATTCCGCCAACTTGGGTTTGTATGCGGCATCGGGCTATACGCCGTCCACCTTCCATCTGTCGACCGTCAGCAATACCCAGCTGACGAACAACCTCGACCTGTCGCGGGCGTTCAATGTCCCGCTGCTGCCCGCGCCGCTGAACGTCGCAGTGGGCGTCGAGCAGCGCCGCGAAACCTATACGATCCGCAGTGGCGAGCAGGCATCGTGGATCTACGGCGGCTCGGCCGCGTTGCCGGGTCTGGCGCCCGTCAGCGCGAGCGACATCTCGCGCAACGTGATCGGCACGTACATCGATCTGTCGACCTATCTGACGCCGAAATGGCAGGTGAATCTGGCGGGTCGCTACGAGCACTACAACGACGTCGGCGACACCACCAATGGCAAGATTGCCACCCGCTACCAGTTTTCGCCGGCCATTGCGGTTCGCGGCAGCGTCAGCTCCGGCTTTCGTGCGCCGTCGCTGGCCCAGGAGTCCTATACCAGCGTGACCACGTCGCCGGCTTCGGTGGGGGGCATCCTGGCGACGACATCACCCGGGGCGCGCCTGATCGGCGCACAGGCGCTGAAACCTGAAGAGTCGACCAGCTACAACTTCGGGCTCGTGCTCAATCCCGTTCGAAACCTGCAGCTGACGATCGATGCGTACCAGATCAATATCCGCAACCGGATCGTTCTCGGCGGAACCGCGTCGGGCACGGCGGCCATCGCTGCGCTCGAGGGCGCGGGGCTGACGGTCCCGGGATCGGTGCCCGCGTCGGCGGTCAGCGCGAGTTATTTCACCAACGGCGCCAATACGCGCACGCGAGGGATCGATCTTGCGGGTACCTACCACACCGGTTTCGGCCGGTACGGCCAGGTGGACTGGGACTTCGGGGTGAACCTCAATACGACCTCGTTCACGCACGTGGCAAACGGATCGAACGGCAAGCCGTCGCTGAACGGGCAACAGATCGCGTCGCTGTCCACCACGACGCCGAAGAACAAGATCATCGTCGGCGGTACCTGGCGTCTCGACAAGTGGGCAGTGACGCTCCACGAGACACGTTACGGGAAGACATCCGGGGAAGCGACCTACATCGTCGGCCCGAACGCATTCTCGACCTCGCAGTTCGTTCACTACGAGGAGGCCGCACGGTATGTCACCGACGTCGAGGTGCGCTATGACGTGACCAAGAAGTTCCAGATCGCGGCCGGTGCACAGAACCTGTTCGACGTCCGCCCGAGCAAGTTGCCGTACGAGGCCCAACTGGAGGGCATCCAGTACAGCGGTGGCAGCACGATCGGCGTCAATGGTGGTTTCTATTATCTGCGCGCGCGCTATCTGTTCTGATCGATCGGCCATATTCATAGCAGAATTGACCGCAACGGGCAGATGATCCGTTATCCATAATGAATGATCTTCCCGACGTTATTCGCTGTATCGGCACCCGCCGACGACCGTTCTATTTGAGCGGGTCGATCGCCCTACAAGGTTGAGCATCATGTCTTATTCCCTTTCGATTCTCGACAAAAGCCCGATTGCAGAAGGGGCGACCGCGCATGACGCGTTGAACTTCACGATCGCGTTGGCGAAGCGTGCCGAAACGCTCGGCTACAAGCGCTACTGGATTGCGGAACACCATGGCGCGCCAGGCCTTGCGAGCTCGGCACCGGAGATCATCGTGTCGCATTTGCTTGCGCATACGTCGCGGATTCGCGTCGGCTCGGGCGGGGTGATGCTTCAGCATTACAGACCTTACAAAGTCGCCGAATCGTTCCGGACGCTGGCTTCGCTCGCACCGGGACGCGTCGACCTGGGCATCGGCAAGGCGCCCGGCGGGCTGCCGCTCACGACACGGGCATTGCAATGGTTTCACGACAAGGCGAAGAAGCCTGACTTCGCCGGGCAACTCGCCGAACTCGATGCGTTTCTCGGCGACGGCGTCGCCCCGGATCACCCGCTGGCTGGTGCGGTGGCCTTGCCCACGCCGCCGGAATCGCCGCAGCGCATCTTGCTGGGCGGTAGTCCGGAAAGTGCCGAACTGGCTGCCCGGCACGACTGGCAGTTCTGCTATGCGGGCCACTTCAACGGCGACATCGGCAATATCGAAAGATCGATCGACGTCTATCGCAGCGCGACGGGCCGCGTGCCGCTGCTCGCACTGTTCGCGGTCGCCGCGCAATCGTCGGAGGACGCGAAACGTCAGGTGGGCGTGCTGAGAATCTTCAAGCTGCGATTCGGGAGCGGGCAGAGCGTCAATCTGCAGAGTCCGGAGGCGGCGGCCGATTTTGCGCACCAGATCGGTGTCACCGACTATCGGATCGACGAGTTGCATCCGCAGGTCTTGGCGGGCACGCCGGAAGAGGTGCGTCGGGAACTCGATGCGCTGCACGAGCGCTTCGGAATCGAGGAGTTCGTCATCGACAACCCGGTGGCGGACTACGCCAGGCGCCTCGCATCGCTCGAGGCGCTGGCAGGTGTCGATCAGCCGGTCGGCGCTTGATGGCGCCTGGTTCTTTTCATTCTTCAGCACGCGGATTCGAACATGACCCAACGCAACCTCACTTTCGGCCTGATACTGCATGGCGCAGGCGGCCACATGAATTCCTGGAAGCATCCCGCCGGTCCCGCCGATGCGAGCGTCAACATCGATTTCGTAACCGGGATCGCGCAGAAGGCCGAAGCCAACGGCGTGGCATTCGTGTTCGTCGCGGATGGCCTTTACATCAACGAGAAGTCGATCCCGCATTTCCTGAACCGCTTCGAGCCGATCTCGATTCTTTCCGCGCTTGCGACGGCCACATCGAACATCGGACTGGCGGGCACGTTGTCCACGTCGTACAGCCATCCGTTCACGGTGGCCCGCCAGTTCGCGTCGCTGGACCTGATCAGCGGCGGTCGGGCCGGGTGGAACGTCGTGACTTCGCCGCTCGAAGGCTCCGCGAAGAACTACGGCGGCGAACATCCGGATCATGCGCTGCGTTATGAGATCGCCGATGAATATCTGGAGGCGGTGCAGGGCCTGTGGGACAGCTGGGACGACGACGCCTTCGTGCGCGATCGCACGAGCGGCCGCTTCTTCGAACGCGACAAGCTCCACACGCTGAACCACAAGGGGCGCTTCTTCGAGGTGGCCGGGCCGCTGAACATCCAGCGTTCGCCACAGGGGCAGCCGGTGATCTTCCAGGCGGGATCGTCGGATGCCGGCATCGGGCTGGCAGGCAAGTATGCCGATGCCGTGTTCACCCATGCGCCGTCGCTGGACGAGACACGTGAATTTGCCGAACGTGTGCGCGATAGCGCGGTGGCACACGGCCGCGCGCGCACCGACGTGAAGATTTTCCCCGGTATCGGACCGATCGTCGGTGCGACGCGCGAGGAAGCCGAGGAGAAGTACCGCGCGATTCGCGACCTGCTCACGATCGACGAGGCGCTGGCCTATCTCGGCCGCTTCTTCGAGCATCACGATTTTTCGCAGTATCCGCTCGACGCGCCGTTTCCGGAGCTGGGCGAGCTCGGCAGGAACAGTTTCCGTTCCACCACCGATCGCATCAAGGACGAGGCCAGGCGAAACGGTTCGACGCTCAGGGAAGTGGCGCTCGACGTGGCGACGCCGAAGCCCGGGTTCATCGGCACCGGGGAGCAGGTTGCGGAGGAACTGATCCGCTGGTTCGACGCGGGTGCGGCCGACGGCTTCATCCTCGGCTTCCAGGTGCAGACGGAAGGACTCGAGGATTTCGTCCGCTACGTGATTCCCGCGCTCGAGGCGCGGGGCCGCTACCACCGTGCGTTACCGGGTGCCACGCTGCGGGACCATCTCGGCTTGCCGCGCCGCGCGAGCCGCTACGCAACCGCAGAGACTGCGTGATCGGTCGACTTGACATGCGCAAAGGCAGCGTGATGAACGATATTTCCAGGATCGCCGGGCATGCGCCCTTCGTGGCCGAAGGCGCGTCATCGGCGGCACCCGACTACACGCAATACCGTGTCGTTCCCGCACGCCATCCCGCAAGGGCGATCGGGACCGTCGCGGCGATCGTGCTGATCGCTACCGTTTTCTATTCGGTGCTCGACAACCCGCATTGGGGCTGGCACGTCTTTGCGCAGTGGTTTTTCTCCGCGGCCGTGCTCGCGGGGCTCGGGCAGACGCTGCTGTTGACGGCGCTCGGTGCGGTGCTCGGCTTCGCGCTGGCCATTCCGCTCGCGCTGGCGCGACTTTCGCGTTCGCCGCTGTTGTCCTCGTGCGCGTGGGCATATACCTGGCTGTTTCGTTCGATTCCGACCATCGTCCTGCTGCTGTTGCTGAACAATCTCGGCTATCTGTACGACACGGTCAGGCTCGGGATCCCGTTCACGAATATCGTGTTCCTGCACGGCCCGACCACGGACCTGATTACGCCGTTCATGGCGGCGATCCTGGGGCTGACGCTGACCCAGGCCGCGTTCGCGGCGGAAGCGATCCGCGGCGGCATCCTGTCGGTCGACCAGGGGCAACGCGAGGCCGCGGCGGCGCTCGGTTTGCCGCGCGCGCGGCAGACCTGGCGCATCGTGCTGCCTCAGGCGATGCGCGCGATCCTGCCTGCCGCGTTCAACGATGTGATCGGCCTGGCGAAGGGGACGGCCGTCGTCTATATCCTCGCGATGCCGGATCTCTTCTACACGGTCCAGATCATCTACCACCGCAATCTGGAAGTGATTCCGATGCTGATGGTCGCGACCGTCTGGTATCTGGTCATCCTGACCGCCTTGTCGGCGATCCAGGTGCATATCGAGCGTCACTATGCGCGCGGTGCGACACGCGACCAGGTGGCCGTATCGCCCATCTCCGTGCTTCTGCGCAAAGGCTTTCATGCGGTCGAGACGCTGTTTTCCAGGGGCGTGGTGGCGGGAAAGCAGCCAGACAACGCCGCGGCGGCGGGCGCCGAGACGACCGGTTGGGCGAAGCAGCGCGTCGGGGCGGCCGTCGGCATTCATCGCATATCGAAGCGCTTTGGGCCGCAGAAAGTACTCGACGACGTTTCGCTGACGATCCCGTCCGGGAGCGTGACGGTCATTCTGGGGCAGTCGGGCTCCGGCAAGTCGACGCTGTTGCGCACCATCAATCACCTCGAGCGTGTGGACGAGGGCTTCATCGACATTGACGGCGAACTGGTCGGTTATCGCCGTGACGGGCGCACGCTCCACGAACTCAAGGAAAAGGACATCCTGCGTCGCCGTGCCGAGGTCGGCATGGTGTTTCAGAGCTTCAACCTGTTCCCGCATTTGACCGTGCTCGACAACATTATCGAGGCACCGGTTGCGGCAGGGCTGCCGCGCGCCCGTGCGGAAGCGGAAGCACGTACGCTGCTCGCCCGCGTAGGTCTGGCCGGCAAGGCCGATGCATGGCCGCGTCAGCTGTCCGGCGGGCAGCAGCAACGCGTGGCGATCGCACGCGCACTCGCGCTCAAGCCCAAGGTGTTGCTGTTCGACGAGCCGACTTCCGCGCTCGACCCGGAACTCGTCAACGAGGTTCTCGACGTGATTCGTCAGCTCGCCCGCTCCGGAACCACGCTGATCATCGTAACGCACGAGATCGGCTTTGCGCGAGAAGTGGCCGACACGATCGTTTTCATGGATGGCGGGCGCGTCGTGGAGTCTGGGCCGCCGTCGGCGGTGCTGGCGGCACCTTCGCATCCGCGTACGCGCGAATTCCTGTCCAAGGTGCTGTCGTAGCCATGTGTCGTTCCCCCCGCTCGCGGCGGGCACGACATCGCATGGGCACCGTGGCAAATGACGAAGGATGGAAAAGGTGAGCAACGGACGAATTGATCACATTGCATTTCTCACGCCGGGGAATTATCCCGACGAGGACGCAGCCTCCGGATTCGAGCGCACGCTCGAACTGTTCCGCGTGGGCGAGACGCTCGGCTACGACAGTGCTTGGGTACGGCAGCGTCATCTCGAGCGCGCCGTGTCCTCGGCCGCCACGTTCCTCGCCGCGGCGAGCCAGCGGACGACCCGGATCGGACTCGGTGCGGCGGTGATCCAGATGGGCTATGAGAATCCGTTCCGGCTGGCCGAGGATCTGGCGACCGTGGACGTGCTGTCGAACGGGCGGCTCAATGTCGGACTCAGCGCGGGCGCACCGAATCACGGCGCGCTGCTGGGCGAGCGTCTGTTCGATACCGATCCCGACCTGGTCGACTTCTCGCATGCGCGTGTGGCTCGCCTGCGTCGCAATCTCGCAGGCGACTGGCTGGGTGACGACGACACGTTCGTGGAATCCGCCGCCGGCCGGGTGCGGCCGCGGGTGAGCCCGCATGCGCCAGGTTTGACGGATCGGCTCTGGTATGGCGGGGGTTCCAGGCGCTCGATCGAGTGGACTGCCAGAAACGGCTTCAACTTGCTGATCGGCAATCTGACCACGGGCGAGGGGACCGACAGTTATGTCGACGCCCAGCTTCGGCAACTCGAGCTGTACCGCCGTCACTGGAGCGCCACCACCGCGCCGCGTATCGCGCTGGGGCGTGTGATCGTGCCGACCGACAGTGCGAATGCGCGGGACCGCGAACGCTATCAGGCGTTTGCCGACGCGCGCCATGCCCGCACGCTGGCGCCGCAGGGCGAACGGCGCACGCTCTTCGCACCGGATCTCGTCGGCACTTCGGACGAGATCGTGGAGCGGTTGCTTGCCGACCCTGTAGTGGGACAAGTGCGGGAACTGCGCCTCGAATTGCCTTACGACCTGCCGTTCGAGAATTACCGGCAGATCCTCGAGGATTTCGTTGCGCATATCGCTCCGGCACTCGGCTGGCGTCCGGCCGACCGGCGAGAACCGGTCGCGGCCTGACGGGATCGATACGACATGCGTCGGGCGGCGTTCACGACTGATATTGGCGACGGGCCGGATGTGGCCCATCGGACCGGGACCGTCTTGCCGACGCATGCGTGGACGGTCAAGCGCCGACGAATCGCTTGCGCTGTCGTTTGTGCGCGGGCCCGCCGATGCAAAGGCGGCGCCGGACACCCGACCTTATTGCCTTTGGATTGAACATGACTAGCGCCACTCAAACCCGACACGCGGCAATCGGCCGTCCGCGCCAGTTCGGCAAAAAACGGACTCACCCGGTCCGTCGCTTCGGCGGCATCGCGATTGCCATTGGCCTGCATCTCGTCCTGATATGGGCGCTGGTGAACGGCCTGGCGACCCGGGTCGTTCAGATCGTTCAGCAACCGATCGAGACCCGCATCATCGTCCCGGTGAAACCGCCGCCACCGCCCCCGCCGCCGAAGCCGGTCGAGAAGGTTGTGTCGAAGCCGCGGGTTGCGCCCCCGCCCCCGCCGTTCGTGCCGCCCCCGGAGGTGCACGTGCAGGCTCCGCCGCAACCGACCATTACGCACCAGGCCGCGCCGGCACCGAGCGCACCCGTGCACGAGGCGCCCCCCGCGCCTGTGCCGGCGCCGGTCGCCAGGCCGGTGAACCAGGAGATCGGTGTCGTCTGCCCGAATTCGGACGAGGTCCGCTCGTCGATCGTGTATCCGCCGGAGGCGCAGGACAACAACATCACGGGCGATGTGACGGTCGAATTTACGGTGGACCCGGACGGCCGCGTCTCGAACCTGCGACTCGCGCAGCCGGCGGACCCGGTGCTCAATCGTGCGGCGCTCAATGCGGTCAAGCGCTTTCGCTGCATCGCGCAGGGGCAGCCCGTGCGGGTGCGGGTGCCGTTTTCCTTCAATTTGAATTGACGCAGGCCACGGCAGGTCGTTCGACTTGGCCAGTTTCACGAATCGACACACGACGTATACAGATGGAGTCCCTATGAAAAAGCGCTTTCGCGCCGCACTCGCGGCAAGTTTGATGATCACCGCCGGCATCGGCGGCACGCTGGTCGCACCGCAAGCCGTGCTCGCACAGGAAGGAGCGGCATCGGCGCCGGGCCAGGCGGCATCCGGCGCGGCACTGACCGCGCCGGCACCGGCTGCCGCAAGTGCGGCCGATCAAGCGGTGCCGCCGCCCGCGCCCGCGACGTCGGCAACCATCGAGAACCCATACGGCCTCGGTGCCCTGTGGGCAAACGGTGACTTCGTGGCCCGCTTCGTCCTTGGGCTGCTCGTGGTCATGTCGCTCGGCAGCTGGTACATCATGATCACCAAATTCCTCGAGCAGGTGCGGGCAAACAGCCGCGCGAAATCGGCCGACGAGCAGGTCTGGAATGCGCCGACGCTGGCCGAGGGCGCGGCCCAGCTCGATGATGCGTCGCCATTCCGTTTCATCGCCGAGAACGCGATCGAGGCCGGGGAGCATCACGACACGGCGCTGCTCGATTCGGTCGACCGCAATACCTGGATCGACCTGAACATCGAGCGTTCGATCACCAACGTGTCGAACCGGCTGCAGGACGGCCTGGCGTTTCTGGGCACGGTGGGGTCCACGGCGCCGTTCGTCGGCTTGTTCGGCACCGTGTGGGGTATTTATCACGCGCTGACGGCCATCGGCATCGCGGGCCAGGCATCGATCGACAAGGTCGCCGGCCCGGTGGGCGAGGCGCTGATCATGACCGCGATCGGCCTTGCGGTGGCCGTGCCGGCCGTCCTCGGCTACAACTTCCTCGTGCGCCGGAACAAGTCCGTGATGGAGCGCGTGCGCGACTTCGGCGCACAGCTGCATACGGTATTGCTCGCGGGCGGTCGGCGGGCGGCCGGCAGCATCGCGACGCCTGCGGCACAGTCGCCGCAGGCGCTGGCGGTTCAGTCATGAGCGGGGGCTGTCATGGCGATCAGTGTCGGCAGTGACGACAACGACGAGGTCATCTCGGCGATCAACACGACACCGCTCGTGGACGTGATGCTGGTGTTGCTGATCATCTTCCTGATCACGATCCCGGTGGTGACCCATACGATCCAGGTGAAGTTGCCGAATGAGCGGATACAGCCGCTGCAGACGCAGCCGAAAAGCATCGAGCTCGCGGTGAACCGGCAGGGCGACATCTTCTGGGGCACCGAGCATGTGGACCTGCAGACGCTCGTGGCGCGGCTAAAAGACGTTTCCGGGCAGGCGCCGCAGCCGGACGTGCATGTGCGCGGCGACCAGGCCACGCCGTACCAGTACATCGGCAAGGTCGTGACGGCGTGCGAGCGGGCAGGGATCGGCAAGGTTGCTTTCATTACGGAGCCGCCCGCACGGGGCAGCTAGGGAGTTCGAACGATGGGTATGAACGTAGGTTCCGGTGCAAGCAGGGACGAGCCGGACGTGATGGTGGACATCAACACCACGCCGCTGATCGACGTCATGCTGGTGCTGCTGATCATGTTGATCATCACCATCCCGATCCAGATGCATTCGGTGAAGATGAACCTGCCGGTGGGGAATCCGCCTGTCCCGCCGCATCCGCCTCAGGTCGTGCAGATCGACATCGGCGCGGACGGCTCGGTCAACTGGAACGGTGCGGCCGTGCGCGGAGGGGCGGCTCTGGACGCGAAGTTTCGCGAGGTGGCGGCCGAGTCCGACCAGGACGAGATCCGGTTGCGCCCGGACAAGGCGGCACCTTACCGGGCGGTGGCCGAAGTGCTGGCCTCGGCCCAGCGCGAAGGGGCGACGAAGATCGGGCTGATCGGCAACGAGCAGTTCATGCAGTGAATCTTGTGAAAGCCCTGATGAACGCTTCACCGTCAGGGCAGGACGGCCGACCGTCAATCACGGGGCGAGCGATCGTTCTCCGCACCGCGATACCCATGATGGTGGTGCGAAAAGCACAGAATTCCTTCCATTAACATCAGTACAACAAAAGACAATGTGATCATGAGCGAAACGCAGGCGGTGCGGCAGAACGGGCGTTCCAGGCAGATTCATCTCGGCGCGACGATTCACGGGCCCGGCGGGCATTACGCGGGATGGCGTCATCCTGACGCGGTGATCGACGCAAGCATCAACCCGGACTTCGCGAAGAACGTTGCCCGGCAGGCCGAGGCGGGCAAGTTCGATTTCGTGTTCGTTGCGGACGGCCTGCATATCAACACGAAGTCGATTCCGCACTTCCTGAACCGCTTCGAGCCGCTCACGCTGCTGGCGGCACTGTCGGCCGTCACGGAACGGGTGGGGCTAGTCGGTACCTTGTCGACGTCCTATAGCGAGCCGTTCACGGTGGCGAGGCAGTTCGCGAGCCTGGATCACCTGAGCCGGGGGCGCGCGGCCTGGAACGTCGTGACGTCCCCGCTCGAAGGTTCCGCACGGAATTTTTCGCGCACCGAGCATCCCGAGCATGACGAACGTTACCGGATCGCCGACGAATATCTCGAGGTCACGAAGGGTCTCTGGGATTCATGGGAGGAAGATGCGTTCGTGCGCGACCGCGCGAGCGGGGTGTTCTTCGATCCGGCCAAGCTCCATACGCTCAATCACAAAGGCAAGTATTTCTCTGTCGAGGGGCCGCTGAACGTGGGGCGTACGCCGCAGGCTCGCCCCATCCTGTTTCAGGCCGGCGCGTCCGATGCCGGCAAGCAACTCGCTGCGAGGCATGCAGATGCCGTGTTCACCCATCACGATACGCTGGCACAGGCGCGCGAATTCTATGCCGATCTCAAGCACCAGGTGATCGAGCAGGGGAGGCACCCCGACGACCTGAAGGTATTCCAGGGGATTGGTGTAATCGTGGGCGGCTCAGCCGAGGAGGCGGAACGGCAATACCAGGAGAGCCTGAAACTGATCACGATCGAGAGCGCGCTCGATCATCTCGGCCGGTTTTTCGAGCATCACGATTTCAGCCGGTATCCGCTTGACGAATCATTTCCGGAGATCGGCGACCTCGGAAGCAACAGCTTCCGCAGCGGGACGGACGAGATCAAGCGCAATGCTCGCGAGCGCGGACTGACGTTGCGCCAGGTCGCCCTCGAGTCGGCTGCACCGCGTCCGCGTTTCATCGGCACGCCGGAGCGCATCGCGGATGGCTTGCAGGAATGGTTCGAGGCGGACGCAGCGGACGGTTTCATCGTCGGTGGCGGTACGCCTGCGGCGTTCACCGACTTCGTCGAACAGGTGGTGCCGATCCTTCGGGAACGCGGCCTGTTTCGCGCCGAGTACGAAGGCACGACCTTACGTGACCATCTCGATGTACGCTATCCGCGCAATCGCTACGCGGCGGCATGAACTTGGCGGTAACTTGCTCGCCAGCCGGGCTGGCGCGATCGTGCAACGATCCGCAACCCGGCTGCTCGGCGCGGACCGGTTCGATCAACGTGCCCTTTTCCGCATATCGCCCGATCAGATAACTATCGAAAAAATAACCATTTGGTACACGCATCGGCAGGTACTAAAGTCACGCATCCCGATGCCGGTGCGACACCGGCGATGTCGACGTTATCTGAGAAACCTGCCAAATGAATCGTTCGATGTATTCAACGGTCCGCCATGCTGCGGCCGCGCTGTTCGTACTCGGTCTTGTGCCGGTAGTCCATGCGGCTCAACCGGTACTGCGCGTCGGCATTGACGCCGAGTCGTACCCGCCGTTCTTCTCGAAGGATGCAGCCGGCAAGTGGAAAGGCTGGGAAGTCGACCTGCTCGACGCCGCATGCGGCAAGCTCAATGTGCGCTGCGAACTCACCGACATCGCATGGGACGGGCTGATCCCGGCGCTGCAGAACCGCAAGATCGACGTGATCTGGTCGTCGATGACGATCACCGGCGAACGGCAGAAGGCGATCGACTTCAGTCGCGCCTATTACGAATCGCCGACGGTATTCGTCGGCGCGAAAAGCGATCGACGTCGTATCGATTGTGCGGTGCCCGCAACCTTCAAGGATCGCGTGATCGGCGTGGAGGCCGGCACGAATTTCTCGGCATTCCTCGATGCACGCTTCAAGCGTGACGCGCAAATCAAGGCGTTCGACAAATTCGACAACGCGCTCGCGGATCTGGTCTCTGGCCGGGTCGATTACGTGCAGGAAGCGAAGGGCTTGTTTACGGCCTTCCTGTCGTCGCGCGACGGGAAGGATTTCGAGGTCAAGGCTACCTGCGCGGACAACCCGGTGCTGGGTCTCGGTATCGGCGCGGGCGTGCGGCAAGGCGATGCATTGCGTGGCCGGTTGTCGACCGTGATTGCGCAACTGCAGCAGGATGGCACGTGGGATACGATCACCGCGCGCTATCCCAACCTGAAGGGTACGATCGAGAAGGGTCGTTGAGCCGATGGCCGCGGATGATTCGCTGCTGGCATTGCTTGCGTTCGGCGACGGCGGTTACGGCCGCATCTTCGCCGGCGCGTTCGCACTGACGCTCGGCGTCGCGTCGGCGTCGTTCTGCGCCGGGACGCTGCTCGGCATTGTTGGTGCGCTCGGCAAGCTGTCGCGGCACGCGTGGCTGACGTGGCTCGCACGGCTTTACACGACACTCGTGCGCTCGCTGCCCGAACTGTTGTGCCTGCTGCTCGCTTTCTATGCGGTCGCACCCGCGCTCGAGGCCGTTCTGCATCGTAGCGGTCTGGTATCCGACGGCTTTGCATTCGATCCGTTCGTGGTGGCGGCGTTGTCGCTCGGCTTTATCCAGGGCGCTTATCTGACCGACATCTTCCGCGCGGCGCTCGTCAACGTACCGGTGGGGCAGATCGAGGCCGCGCACGCGTACGGAATGAGCCCGTGGCAAACCCTGACACGCGTCCGGCTTCCAATTGCGGCGCGGCTCGCGCTGCCGGGCGTCGGTAACGTATGGCTGAACGCGACCAAGGATGCGTCGTTCATCAGCGTGCTCGGGTCTTTCACGGATCTGCTGAAGGCGAGCCAGCTCGCCGCCGGTGCGACGCGGCACTACGTTTTCTTTTACCTGGTCACGGCCGCGCTGTTCCTGTTGTTGAGCGTCGCGTCGATGGGCCTTTTCGCCATGCTCGAACGGTACGTGAATCGTGGCACGAGGCTCACCACCGCATGAGTTTTTCGCTGACGTTCCTGCTCGACACGGTAATGCCGAAGCTGCTCGCTGCGGTGCCGACGACCCTGGCGTTGCTGCTGTTGTCGGGTATCGCCAGCGTGGTGATCGGCATTCCGCTCGCGCTTGCGGCCGGTTCGCGTCACGCACCCTGCCGCTGGCCAGCGCGCGGCTGGATCATGCTGATTCGCGGTACACCGCTGCTGGTGCAGCTCTATCTGCTGTATTACGGCTTTGGCCAGATCGTCCCGCGCGAATGGATGCGCGACAGCTGGGCGTCGCCGCTGTTGCGGGACGCGTTCTGGTATGCCGTCATCGCGTTGAGCGTGAACGAGGGAGCCTATGTCGCGACGATCCTGCGCGGCGCGATCGCCGGGGTGCTGGCCGGCGAAATCGAGGCCGGCTATGCATACGGAATGACGCGGGCGAGTGTACTGCGCCGGATCGTCGGTCCGCGTGCGTGGCGACTCGCGCTGCCCGCGCTCACCGGCGAAGCGATCCTGCTGCTGAAATCGACCGTCCTCGCGTCGACCGTCACGGTGTTCGACGTGATGGGGACGGCGAATACGCTTCGCTTCGAAACATTGCGAGTTTGCGAACCGCTGGCCGGCGCGGCGATCGTCTATGTCGTGCTGGTCGCGCTGCTGACGATTCCCGCCGCCCGTCTCGAGAAGCACCTCAACCGCTACCTGACGCGCGAGCCCGACGATCGCACGCCCGCACGGCGCCGCGGCGCATCGTCCGGCGCGTGGGCGGCACCCAACTGATTCCTGCTTTTGCACTGAACACGACGATGTCCGATCCTCGCCCCTTGCTGTTTTCCCTTTATGAACAGGCCAGCGTCGGCTGCGGCGGTGCGCCGAGCCTCTGGACCCATCCTGCCGATGAACGGCTACGCGCGAATACGCTCGCGTACTGGTCGGATCTCGTGCGCAAGGCCGAGCAGGCCGATCTCGACATGCTGTTCTTCGCGGACGTGCTCGGTCTGTATGACATCTATGGCGGGTCGGCCGATGCGGCGCTGCAATGGGCGGTGGAGTCGCCCGCGAACGATCCGATGATGCTGATCCCCGCGCTCGTCGCCCAGACCGAGCGGCTCGCATTCGGCGTGACCGCGAGCACGACGTATGAGCATCCATTCGCGCTCGCGCGGCGCTTCAGCACGCTCGACCACCTGAGCAACGGCCGGATCGGCTGGAACATCGTGACCTCCTACCTGACGAGCGCGGCGCGCAATTTCGGGCTCGACCGGATGATCGGCCACGACGAACGCTACGCACGCGCGGAGGAGATTCTCGACGTCGTGTACAAGCTGTGGGAAGGGAGCTGGGCGGACGACGCCGTTGTGGCCGACAAGCTCGAGCCGCGCTACGCGCGCGGCGACCGTGTGCGGCCGATCGAGCACGTGGGTACCCATTATCGCGTGCGCGGTCCGCACGTCTGTGCGCCGTCGCCGCAGCGCTCGCCGGTGCTGATCCAGGCCGGCTGGTCGGGGCGTGGGCGTGAATTCGCGGCGAAGCATGCCGAAGTGGTGTTCGTCGCGAAGTCGAATCCACACGAGATTCGCACCGGCCTCGATGAAATCCGGCGGCTGGCGGTCGACAACGGTCGTGCAGCGGAGGAGGTGAATGCGCTCACGGTGTTGCGCATCGTGACTGCGCGTTCGTCGGCCGACGCAAAGGAGAAGTACCACGCGTTGCAGCAGCACTATCACCTGCAGGCGCAGCTCGTCAGCTATGCCGGCGATACCGGCATCGACATCGACCGCTATGCGGATGACGAGCCGCTGACGACGCAAACCGAAGGGCTCACGTCCTACGTCGTGCGGCCGGACGGCAGCGGCAAGCCGCTGACCGCAGGTGACGTGCGGCGCAAGTTCGCCAGCGTCACGCGCGGCACCGACCTGATCCTCGTCGGCTCGCCTGACGAAGTCGCCGCCCAACTCGCCGAGCATGCGCGGCAATCGACGACGAGCGGCTACATGCTCAATCCGCTGATCAGCCCGGGTACGCTCGACGATTTTGCCGAATTGATTGTGCCGGAACTGAAAAAGCGCGGCTTGTACAGGACGACGTCGCCGGCCGGTACCTTCCGCTCGCGACTCGGCGGTGGCGATCGCCTGCCGGATAGTGCCTATGGCGCGTCATTCCGGCAATCTGGCGTGACCGGGCGCTGACAAACGCTGCATTTCGCTTGAACACGGTGGTTGCCTGCCGGCTTGTCGGCTACGGCAGCGCACTCCCACATGGCAGCACTGCTTGCCACACCGTTGCGGCTTTTAGGGAGGGCATCGAACGTAACAGAAACCGTGGCGGCAACCGGTGGTGCTTTTTGTCGGAAATCTGCTTGGTATCCCTTTGCCATCAAGGCATTGCGGCCGACATTAGATTGCCGTTGAGCCAAATATGGGTAGAATCGTGGGTAGGGAGCCATCTGAGACGGAGGGAGTCTTACCTGGCGGGCCTGTCCTAGAGGTGGTTGGCGTCGGCTGCCTTCCGCCATGCCGGGCTTCCGCGGCGTTCCTTGATCTTCCTCTGAAAGTCCGCAAGCCCATGATTTTACGGGGTTTTGTGGGTGGGAAAGGAGGGCGGCATGGCAGGACGACAATTGCATCGGCTTAGCGCGCTGCGTGTCGCGAAGGCGGTGGATCCGGGACATTATGCCGACGGCGGTGGCCTCTTCATGCAGATGCCGGCAGTGGCGCACGCTCGTGGGTGTTTCGCTTCACGCTCGACAGGCGAGTGCGCGAAATGGGCCTCGGACCGCTTTCACGAGTCTCGCTTGGTGAAGCGCGAAAGCTGGCCACTCAATACCGCGAGATGGTTCGGGAGCAGATTGACCCCATCCTCGCGCGGCGCGAAGAGCAGCGCCGCCGATTGCTCGACATCTCCATCGATGCCAACGTGACGTTCCGTGAGGCTGCTGAAGCGTTCATTCGAGCGCACGAACCGGAGTGGCGAAACCGGAAGCACAGTCAGCAATGGGGCAATACGCTCAAGACTTACGCCTATCCCATCATCGGCGATGTGCGTGTGCGCGACATCGACACAGCGATGATTGTCCGCATTCTGCAGCCGATTTGGACCAAAAAGGCAGAGACGGCGCGCTGTGTGCGGGGGCGCATCAAGGCGATCCTGGACGCAGAGACCGTGATGGGGCACCGAACCGGTAGTAACCCGGCACGATACGTTGACCATCTGCAACTAGTATTGCCGCGCTCGAAGAAGCGCTCGCAGGTCCGGCATCACGCTGCGTTGCCTTGGGAAGACCTCCCCACATTCATTCAGGAATTGGAACAACGCCCGCGACGGGCGGCAAGAGTGTTGCACTTGCTTGTCCTGACGGCGACTCGCACGAATGAGGCGCGATTTGCGCGGGTTGATGAGTTTGATCTCGACAACCGTGTCGGGAGTATCCCGGGCGATCGCACGAAAAGCGGTCGGCACGCTGCGCGTGCCGCATTGCAAGCGGGCCGTCGAGATTGTACGCAGTGCGCAGTCGAAGGCGAAGTATGGATATTTGTTTCCCGGTTGCACGGAAGGGCGCCCACTGTCGAACATGGCAATGCTGTCCCTGCTGAAACGCATGTCGTATTCCGGGATCACCGTCCACGGTTTTCGGTCGACATTTCGTGACTGGGTTGCCGAATGCACCGACTATCCGGATTCTTTGGCAGAGGAAGCCTTGGCGCACATCATTACTTCGCAGACGATCGCGGCTTATCGGCGTCGCGATCAACTCGAAAGACGGCGGCTCATGATGGAAGACTGGGGTGCGTATTGTTCAAGCGGACGCATGCTTGAAGAGTCAATGGCGCCGGTCATGCCGCAAACGTTCGCTGCCTAAATCGACGCTGCTTCTGTTCTGAAACGGTGCTGCGGGCCGGGTCGGTTTGTACGCGCCCGATATCGCGAGTGCGAGGCTGTGTCGTCGGTATGTCGCTTGATCCTAATGCAATACAGGCCGAATTCATCGACATCTGGCGGTATCACTGCTATATGTGAAATCGAGTCGCCGCGGTGACGAGCGGCATGGATTCCAAAGGACCGCGGGGAGTCTTCAACGTTGGGCAACTAAGGCGGATCTGAAGCGCTTGGGCCGGCGCGGCTTGATGCAGATTCAATGGGCCTGCAGCATGAAACTGCAAGCCCAGAGAGTGTCCGTAGGGCGACCGATCGCTACGCTGCGGTGATCATTCGGCGATCAAGAAGCGATCACGTTTCTTACCCTTGATCCATGACGGTTCGCGGCCACGCCCGCTCCACGTCTTGCCCGTTTTCGGATCCTGATACTTCGGCGTCGCGGATTGGCTGCCATTCGTGCTACGTGTGCGCTTACGGCCGAAGACCTGTTCCGGCGTGAGACCATACTCTTGAATACGGGCGCGAACTTCTTCGAGCACGGTCTCTAGTTCGACCTGCCGAGCTTCTTCCGCTTGCACGAGCAGTGCATCAGCCTTGGCTTTCAACTCTTGATAGGTGGCCATTCTTCACTCCACGTGGTTAAAAGAAACAGTATTGAAATGGTCGCTTCGAAGAGTCCAATTCGGCGCGACGCATCGGGTCTGCGACATGTCATTGTCGGCAGCGCAATGGGGATGATTGCGCGATTTTCTCATCGTTTGGACCAGGAGTCGACCATTTATCGCGTCCGAGGCCGCCGACCTGGTGGAACAATCGAAGCCGTACATTGGACTATGCGGTTGGGTACGCGAATTACCGACGATCATCAGTGGCTTGTTGGGCGGTCGCCCGTTGTGCTCGCCGGTCTGGTCTGCCAGGGCGCATTGGGGCCGTCTCCATTGGATTGCGTCGGAGGGACTATGAGGAGGCCCATTTTGAAATCGTCGGCTCCGCCAAAGCGTAAAACTTCAGACAAGCCTTCTTATTTTTTTGCACGTGCATGATCTCGTGCAACTGATAGACCAATTCCGCGCCGATGTTGTGGTGGAGTGTTTCGTTTTTCCATATCGTTCAACTGCACAGGCGCGCTGATCAGTGCACCCCCAATCTTCACAGTTGACACTGTTGCGAGAAGGAACGAAAAAAGACTCACCGATTTTCGCAGGCGCGGTGCGTCCAGTCAGTTCGGTGCATCAGCGATCCGATTTCTCGCGGTGTGTGGAGTACATATCGCCACGTTCGAGGCGAGGCCTGCTATGGAGCAACGCGATAATGTTTGGCGATCGAGCGATACAAACGCATGCTTGGCACCGGCCTGCGATTGCGAGGCTTTGCAGATCCGCTTGCGACACGCCGAAGCACAGATTCGTCGTCTCACAAGATGCGTTCAACTGAAAGACGAGAGGTTGTGCGAGCTTGGGAAGGTCCTGGCGAACTCGGCGACCGCGCACTATTGCGTTGAAGAGCGATTGCAGCGTGAGCTCGATGCGCTACGAATTGACCTGCCGGCCGACGTGCCGAGCGAGCACTACGGTCCTGTTGATGGCGATTCAATGGGGGGCGGTGTAATCGTTCGGCTGCCTTACCTGACCGCGATCCTCTCAGTGTTGTTCGACGCGATGCACGTGTTCTGGGCGGACTGCGACGACGGCCGCCTGCCAAAATCTTCGACTGTCGCTCATGCCATTGATGAACGCCTCGGACTGCGCGCACAGGCAAGCGGCGAAGGTTCGCGCACCGGTCAGGCCTACGCATCCGCCATCCGGCCAGATTGGGTAAAGGATGCGGATAATCGGCATCACCGTCGGCGATCCGCATCTTAGTCGTGGTCTTGGCTGCCGAGTGCCAATCTCGGCGGAGCGTGACGGCTCCTGCCGGGAAGAACGGCTATCGCATGTCTGTTGAGCAACGCCTAGCGCATGGCCGTGTCCTCAGCGAGCCCGGAACATTCGGTGTGAGCGACTGATGCCATGTGATTGACGATCGGAGGTTGTCGAGGTTGGCTCCAAGGCTGGCGAACGTGGCGGGGGTGAGATCAATAGCACAGGCCAGGAACGGAGCGGTAGCTGTGTCCTGGTGCGGTCCAACATATTGCAGATCAAGGCCAAAGCGGCGGTACAGTCGTGCAATGGCGTGGGTGACGACACCGATGATGCGATTCGCGCCGAGCGATGCAGCGACGGCCATGACATAGGGAAAGAGTTGCATGTCCGAGCCGGCGAACCGCGATAGCTCCCATACGGTGGGTGAGGAGGGAAGGTCGAGGTTCGACGATCGAGGAAGCAGTTCTCGGAGCAGGTACGGAGAGGTAGTTGGCATCAGGCGTGCGCAACCATATATCTGTCGTTCGGAAGTCAGTGCAACAACCTGAACGGTGTTTTCGCCATCGAAGTGATCCCACTCGATGGTTTCATTTTCCTTAATGTCGGGCAACGGCCAGCCGAGGCGGCGGACGAACACGTCATATCGGAACGTGCCGAGTCCTTCACGAAGCTCAAGTGGCAAGTCGATCAATCGACCGGCGATAATGAGTGGCATTTGTGTTCCCCATCGTTTAGTGATGGGCGCTACCGTATCAAGTCGAAACAACAGCTGGAACTAGTTAGGTAGGGAGGAGGGGCAAAATGAATATTGGCCGGGTATTATCAGTGCAATATTGAAGATCTCCAGCTGGTCCAGAATTATTCAATATATGGGATTTGAGGGATCTGTGGGCATGGTCAAATCATACCGGGAGCATGCCTGCTCATTCTTCAGGGATTTTTTTGTCTGAAATAAGGGGGTAATCAAGCAGGCCGTAATGGGCGGCAATGACGGCAGCTGCTATTCTGCTATTTACGTTCAGGACCTTCATTGCTTCAGCGATATGGTATTCGACTGTATGGCGGGATACTCCGAGAATCAGGGAGATGTCCGGCGATGTCTTCCCTTGTGCGACCCATGTAAGGCACTCACGCTGACGTGGAGATAGCTCAACGAGTACCTTCGGGTGGGGAGGGGCGAACCGATCCAGCTCCAAACGAAATAGAGTGCTGATTACGCTCGCGAGTTGCCGGCTCGTCTCTGCATTGATAGGGGATGACCGGCCTGATAGATTGATGAGCAAAACACTGCCGCCAACCTCACGAATTGGAATGCTAAGCCCATTTTTGAGTCCGGCGTCGCATGCTTCCACGAGCACATGTCGCTCAGCGTGGTTCAAGTCGGTAATATCACCCCAGTGATAAGGTCCGGAAGAGGTAAAAGCCGCTCGATGTACGGGATCGACAAGGCCGTAGTCGTGCTGTAGATAGTGCTGCACCCAGTTATTGGGATAATGCGAGCAAATTGCCTCCATAGACATGCTGGGTCGAGAGCGAATGCAAGTCAGGGAGATCCGGGTGACGGCGTAACATGGAAAACCCAATGGAAGCACCGCATTGCCAAGTAAGTCAGAAAGCGAGGAAATATCCTTTGCATCGGTAAAGAGAGACAGAATAGGCGCCATTCGAGTGGCTAATGTAACATTCCACGGTGGTGGCTTGGATGCTTTTTTGTGTGTGCGGTGCCGAAATCGTGTTCTCATGACTTATGCCTCGCTTATTGCCTAGTGGTATTCGAGAGAAATTCTGGAGCAGGGCGCCGGCTCGGTGGCAGCGACTCGGACAAACAGTATGGTAGTGGGGCTCTGAATGCCCGCGCACCCGCTATGCTATGGCGGACGCCGGAAGTTGCGTCGTGATGGACGTTGGGCGCGTAGCTAGTGTGGAGTCTAATGGATGGGATCAGAACGTCATCCAATAGATTGTAATAGTTTAATACGTGATTTATTTTTTAAAGTCACTGTCCGGAACAGGAACGATATTGCGATGTATTTTGCGATCACGTGCCGCGCCATCGGCGAAATTTCCTGAATTCAACGATCCTGTTAGCGAATGAAGAGCGCCGCTGCGGAAAATCCTCCCACTCCTCGGGCGCATAGTAGGAAAGGCTTACCGGGAATCAGATCGTCGCAGTCGACGAGATTGATGAATGGATCGCTGACCGTCACATGCGCGATGCGGGCGAAGTTGTCAGTAAACAGGCATCGTGCTGGAAGACCAAGCGATGCGACAATTCGGCGCCAGGTTGGCAAATCCAGATGGGAGGGCAAGATGCGCTGAATCTCGGCTGGCGCCACATTTGCCTCGGCGCTGGCTTGCGTCGCGAGCCGACGCGCCGCAAAGAAGTACTGAGCTGCGAAACGCGATTCATCTTCTCCCAGTGTGCCGCGCCAACCGTCTCCACTCGCGTGAAACGCGAGCGAGACCAGTCGATTGACCGAGGCATCGCGTTCGACAAGCACAGCACATGCGCCATCGCTGAGTAATCCGGCCGCGGCTATCGACCGGTCGCTTGCGATGGGCATGGCATCTGCGCCGACCAGCAGGCCTCGGTTGATGGCCGGACGGGCGGCAAACATTGCGCGAATGATCCGTAGCGCGCCCAGTGATGAGGCGCAATGCTGTTGTGCAAACGAGAATGTTTCCGCCTGCTCGAAACCAAAGCGTTCACATAGCAGGCGAGGCAAGGATAGCGGTGGTGGGGCGACGCTGCCTTGAAGCGTATGAACGTAGACAAGAAAGTCGATCGTGTCGGGCGCAAGCTGGATCGTACGAGTGAGCGATTTGATGGCGTTAGCGGCTAGCGAGAGCGCAGTGTGTCCCCGAGCGTCGTAGAAGGCGCACACCCCTGCTTCTTCGAGGCGTTTGATGGTTTCGGCGGACTGCTCCGTTCGTTGGCCCCAGCTGCGAACGTCATCGACCGGCTCAGGCAGGTAGTAAGCGGTATGGACGATCCCGATGGATACGCTCATGGCGGGTTGAGATATACGAGCGGCCTGCCATGTGATTCGAACAATGCGCAACCGACAAAGCCGCCTAGGCCGACGCCCCACGTCAGGATTCGCTCGCACACTGGCAGGTCGTGAGATTCGAGTACATCGGCGAGCTGCACGATAGGTTCGGCTGCGCCTAGATAGGCGCGGCGGTGGTCGGAAAATTCAATGAGACGGCGACTGAGATGGCGGCAAATGGCTTCATCAAGTTGCGGATCTATTCCTGCTCCTACGACGGTGCCAACGTCGTTGGGTTGAAGCGAGTGTCGGAGCAGTATCGCGTCGATCGTCGATCGCAGCGCTCGAACCCAATCTGTGCGGATATCTTGGCTTGAGAGCGGGGCGGGTGTCGCGAGCCGATGGAGGCGGCTGGCGCGAGCGTCGATCACCATCAGTCCGCAAGACGCAGGTCCGGAGCGCTCCACCAGGATGGCGCCGGCTGCATCGCCCTGCGCGATTCCCTGGTCGGTCCATCGCGAAAACGGCGCCCCCCACTTTTCTGCAGCGACGATCAAGATGGTGCGGATTTCGGGCTCAGCAATCAGCAGATCGCTGGCCAGCTGCAGCGCCGTGAACGTGGAGGCTCCCTGCTGTTGGGAGACGGCGAACGGGAAGCACGGCGCGCCAATTACTGCGCGCAAGCGTCCAGCAGTCGTTGTGGATACATGCTCGTTGAGGCTACTGTGGCAGAACATGGCAATATCGATCGGCGCTGCATCGGCTGGCCGCGCCGCACATATTGACTGTGCCACTTTCGCGGCGAGCCCGGATAGATCGGTATCGCGCTCAACCGGCACACAACGAATTTCGTCCACCGCTGCGTTAACTGCAGCGCTTCTGGCTTCAGCCGCGTTCTTTGTGGAGTGGGGGGCGTAATCGGCTTGCCACGACGCGACCCAAGCGTGCCAATCGGACCGTATCGGAGCACCACGCGTTGGCTTTGTTCCGCACCCACGAGGTACCGCGACTGTGCGCGGCACATAGCTGGCAAGTGCCGTGATCACGGTTGTATTCATAGTGCGCGTGGTAGCGCGAGGTCCTCGGGCAGCAGGTCATAAAGGAGCCGACCGACGGGCGTGCCATCGACGAGATGACAGTCTCGTTGCAGTCCGATCAGACGAAAACCCAAGCGCGCGAGCAGACGTTGCGACGGAACATTGCAGTCGACGGCCCATGCAGTGATGCACCGCAGCCGATCACGGACGAATGCTTCCTGAAGGAGGTATGCCGCGGCGTTGTAGGCCATATTGACGCAGATTGGCCGCAACCGGTCGCGAAGGATCCAGAATGAGCCCGTCGCGAAGCGGTGCGTGACATCACTGACGGCGACCACACCGCTCGGCACGATATAGCCAACCGAACCGAATACGCGTATTCGATGCTGTCTGCTATGGACCATCGCTTGCACCGCCAATGCAGGCAGGGCTTGGCGGCCGAGCCCGAAGTCGAACCACCGACTGATGGTCGGCTGGGCGAGCCAGGCGACGATGTCGTCGATGTCATTCGGCCCTGGTTCGCGTAACCAGCAAGTGGCGGACGTTGAATGTGATGCAGCGTTGTCCATTGAGGGCTGAAGCGTGCCATCCGTAGGGGCGCAGCCATTCATACGTCGACCTCCTCATTCGCGTCCCGCGGCTCCGAGAGCCAGCCGAGCGCTGTGTCGATCTGCAGCAGAAGTTGGGCAAACCAATGGCTGGTCTGGAAGCGGGCTGCCGGCGGGAGGCCTTCAACATAACCGTGGCCGCCGCAAAGCTGCACGAATTCACGACCGACGTTGACCGACTCGGCCGCGACGTGTCGTAGTAACTGACGGACCAGCAAGACCGGCGGCGACGGGCGGGCTGCACTAACAGCGTGCAGAAAAAGATGGGTGCCATGGGCGGCGATCAGCATGTCGGACAATCGCGCCGCGACGAGTTGATGGTTTGCCAACGGCTTTCGGAACGCTTGCCGAGTCGCCGCGTAATCGAACGCGAACCGGATGCTATGTTGCATGGCGCCCGTCAAGAGCGCAGCGAGATAGAGGCCGATTTCCGTCAGGTACATTTGCGCGGGAGGAGCGCTACCGCTGCCGGCTCGCGCAATCACGGCAAGCGGCGTTTCGGCCGCGGCCTCGTCAGAATGCAATTGCTCCAACACGAGGGCGCCGAGCGTGGCGATGCCTGTCGAGCTCGAAGATCGCTGATCACGGGAGCGCTCGGTGAGGAGGAGTCGCCGCTTGTCATCTATTCGCATGGTGAGGGTCGCCGCGCCGCCCAGTGGACCAAGTTGCCATATTGTTGCGTTGTCGATGCCGGGCACGGATAACGCGATCGCTGTTGTGCCATCGAAATACGCCTGAACAGGCCGAGCCAGAACCGGACCGAGCGCATTGTGCGTTCGGAGCACCATGAGCGTGGGTGCGGTCAGCGTCAACTCCAATGCACGCTCAAGCGGTCCAGCGGCGAGCGCTTCGACAACAAGTGCCAGACCGTGACGGTCGATTCCCAGGCCGCCGTGTTCCTCGGGTAGGACCATTGCTCCAAGATCAAGTGTTGCGGCTGCGAGTCTGACGGTTTCTTGCCATGCTGCTACGCTGGGTGAGCCGGTAAGCAAGGGCTCCAGTCGGTCGCGCGCGAAGCGTTGGCTCGCGATATAGAGGTTGTGTTGATCATCGGTCAGTGCCCACGGCGACGGGGCCGGCCCCGACGGGAAGGAATCCGGGGAGAACATCACAATCCTCCACAAAGTACGAGGGTGATCAGACGAGCATCTCGATCGCATTCGGGTGGCCGAGAAAGTCTCCAGGGCTAGCCGAGCGTCCATACGCACCCGATTGGAAGACGACCACAAAGTCCCCAATGCGTGCCTCGGGAAGCAGCACGTCATCGGCGATCCGGTCGAGCGGCGTGCATAGGCATCCGACGATGTGGCAACGCTCTGTAGGGGCTTGTGTCTGGCGATTCCCGATCGCGACCGGAAAATTGCGGCGCAGGATCTGCCCGAAGTTCCCGGATGCAGCCAGGTGGTGGTGCAGGCCGCCATCGGTGATCAGGAACGTTCGGTCTCGGGATACCTTGCGATCGATGACGCGGCACACATAGATGCCGGCTTCTCCGACCAGGTATCGTCCAAGTTCCAGGGTCGTGCGTGTGTCCGGCAAACGATCGCGGAATACGCCGAGCCAATCGTGCATGGCATCGGCGACCGCGGCGAGGTCAAGTGGCGTTTCCCCCGCGAAATAGGGGATGCCGAAACCGCCTCCGAAGTTCACGTATTGCGGAGCGAGCGACAGGCCAGCGGCCAATCTCACGACGAGATCCGCGCTTTTCCGTTGAGCCTCGATGACGGTCGGGGCGTGCAGACACTGGGATCCCCAAAAAATGTGAAAACCGGCCAACGTCACTTCTCTAGCATCGAGCTCGCGCAGTAGCTCGGGCACCTGCTCCGCATCGAGCCCAAAAGGGGTGGCCCCGCCACCCATGCGCATGCCGCTATGATCGACGTGAAAGTCCGGGTTGACTCGTATGGCGACCTTCGGCTGCACACCGAGCTCCCAGCCGAGTGCTGTCACGAGGTGCAACTGGGTGACCGATTCGAGGTGAATGTTGACACCGCTCGCGACGGCGCGACGCAAGTCGTCGCGGCTCTTGCCTGGGCCGGCGAAGCCAATCAGTTCTGCGGGCATGCCCGCATTCAGCGCAAGTGCCATCTCGTTGGCCGATGCGACGTCGAACCCGTCCATCTGTGGCGCGAGGTGATGGACGACCGCGGGCATTGGGTTGGCCTTGATCGAGTAATGTAGGTCAATACCGGCTGGCAGCGTATCGCGCAGCGTGCATACACGCTCGTCGAGCGTTGCGCGATCATAGGCGAAGAACGGAGTGCGCCCCGCGCGGTCGGCCAGGCGATTGATCTCGACGCCACCGAGGGTGAGGACGCCATTGTGCTCCCTAAACAGCCCGTTCATGACTGCCTCACTTCGGAGGCGGCGTCAGGGCTCGAGAAGGCGGCGCGCAATGCGGCCCGATCGAATTTCCCGTTGGGGTTGCGTGGAACCGTCTCGCGAACCACGATGCGATGCGGCACCATGTAGCGCGGCAGATGCTCCACACACCAGACCTGAAGCGTTTGAGCATCGAAGCCCGTGGCGGCCGGCACGACCAACAAGACGATCGCTTCGCCAAGTTCATCGTCAGCGATGCCGAAGGCAACCGCTTCCGTGACAAGGCCACTGTCATGAACGACTTCTTCGATCTCTTCAGGGCTAATGCGATAACCGGAGCTCTTGATTTGCGCGTCGTTGCGCGCGACGAAGTACAGGAATCCTTCTGCATCTTTCCGTACCAGATCGCCTGACCAGACCGCACGATCTCGTGGGGCGCCGCCCGGTTTCAGTTCGGGCGAAGGTCGATAGCGCTGGGCTGTGCGCGTCGCGTCGTTCCAATAACCGAGCGTGACGCAGGCTCCGATATGGACCAGTTCTCCGGTTTCGTCGGGTCCGCAAGGAGAGCCGTCATCGCGCACGACCAGAATCCGGGCATTAGGGACGGCTTTTCCGATTGAATCGGGGCGGTGGTCTACCTCTGAGGGATCGAGAAAAGTCGAACGAAATGCCTCGGTCAGGCCATACATCAAATAGGGTTTGGCCTGCGGAAACAATGCCCTGAGTTGCTGCAAGACGGGCGCCGGCAGCTTGCCGCCAGTGTTCGCGAAGTAGCGCAATGTCCGGCGTGCCGGCTCGGGCCAAGCCGCACGGACCAGTTGCATCCATAAAGGCGGCACGCCCGTGATTGCCGTAATACGTTCGCTCGCGCAGGCATCGATGACGTCTTGCGGCGCAAGATAGTTGATGAGCACGGCGGTGGCCCCCGCGGCCCAGGTGGATGTGAGCTGACTCAGGCCCGCATCGAAACTGAGTGGCAGGGCGGCGAGGATTCGATCGGATGAGGCGTGGTTCAGATAATGGGCAACGCTCCAGGCACCCTCGAGCAGGTTGCGATGGCTGAGCATCACACCTTTGGGCAGTCCGGTCGAGCCTGACGTGTACAGGATGGCGGCCAGATCCGTGTCGACATTGGCCCATGCCGGTGAGTGCAGTGGCTTTTCACTATCCCGTTCCGTGCGATTTCCGCTTGCGGACGCGGGCCAGCTTTGAACGTGGGTTGTTGTTCGGAGATGTCGGCTTGCGGAGCCGGCATCGTCCACGATGATTGTGTTGGAAACGCCGGTAAGACCATGTTCGTCAAGGACCCGCGCGCGCAGCGCGCTGGTAATCAGGCAATCGGCACCGGAGTCGAGCAGGATGTGAGCGACCTGTTGGGGTTTGAGGAGCGGATTGATCGGAACGAATACGCATTGCGCGGCAGCTGCACCAAGCATCGACACGACGGTTTCGACACGTTTGTCCAGATAGATCGCAATGCGCGCGCCGGCGGTGAATCCAAGCGCGTAGAGCGCATTGCCCATGCCTCGCGCGCGGTGAGTCAGGTCCTGATAGGTTACTCGGGCGGAACCGCAGACAAGAGCTTCCGCGTCTGGTGTGCGGTTTGCAGCGGCTTGCACGAGGTCGAGGACGTTTCTCATGATGGTATCCGGATCGAATGTCGAGCGTTGAAAGGAAATCGTTCAGGTGATCAGTGGCGGACCACCATGGCACCGAAGCAGCCAGCGAGACCACACGAAAACAGCAGCGACCAACCACCCGGTTCCCGGTTCGAACAGGTCTGGAAGTTAATGAAGGGATCGGCGCCAAAGACGTGGCCGACTGGCGCGAAGTTCGCCGTGAAAAGCCGCTCACGAGGGATGGCTAGCATTGCCATCAGCCTGGACCAGCCCGGCAGATTGGCGTGATGAGGCAGTACATGCGTGATCTCGCGTGTCGTAATCCCTGCTTGTTGGATGGCGGCCCGCATGGTCGTGAATGCAGACCAGTAGTACCGATCGTCGGGAACCGGCTGCAGATCCTCGTCGGTGCCGCGGAAGGATCGTCCGTCTGTGTAAACGTGCAGGCCCGCAATGGCGTTGCGATGACCGTCGCGTTCGAGCAATAGCGCACAGGCACCGTCGCTATGGAGGGCAAGATCCTGGATGGCTCGCAGTCGGTCGCAGTGGGATCCGATCACATCGGCGCAGACCACAATCGCGTGCCGGATGGAGGGCCGTCGCATGGCGAGCGCCTGCAATACACGGATCGCGGCCATTGGCGAGACGCAGTGCTGCTGCGTGACTGAAAATGCCAGCGCACGGTTCAGATCTGTTTGGGACTGAATCTGTTGGGCGGTACTTGCTGGTGGCGCGATAACGCTGGTCTGAATCGTGTGTGTGTACACGAACGCATCGATCGTTTCAGGCGCTATTCCGGTGTCGCGTAGGAGAGACGATATAGCGTCAACGGCGAGCTTCACGGGCGATTCGCCAGCCGCATCGTGAAACTGCGTTACGCCGTTTTCGATCAGTGCACGCGCACGCGTCGACGGCTGACCGCAGCGCTCCGCCCAATGATGCGCATCCACAGTTCGATTTGGCAGACTGAATGCGATGCCAGACAGCGCAAGGGAGTTATTCTCTTGCGACGCAATCATGATCCACCTCCGCGAAATTCAAGGAGAGCGCAACCGGCCTGCCCTTGGAAGCCGGTGGACCAAACGAGGGCATGTTGTCCCTCGCTAGGGTTGATCGACCGCAGCAGCGCGTCGAGGCGTGCAGGCGTGTCGGCGGCGCAGAAATGACCGGACGCGTCCATGCGTATGTGGCAGACCCGTTCGGGCCGCAGTCCGCAACGTGTATTGGTTTCGTGAGCCAGGCGAGTGTCGATTGGCGCCGGAAGTATCCAGTCGATATTGGCAGGTTGCACACCTGCGCTTGCGCACGTCTCGCTAATGACGTCCGTGAGCGTCGATATGTAGACGGGTTCGCACTCACTTGCGAGAGGTGGGATTCCGGGCGTCCGTACGGTGAGCCCGCTCATGCGCCATCCCGGACCGGGGTGTCTCGCGATCAGTGCGGCAGCGGCTCCGTCACCCATGTCGGTCAATGCACTGACCCGACGTGAGAACGGCCGGCGCCAGCGTTCCGCGGCGACAATCACGACGGTATTCAGTCGGATGTCAGCGGCCATCATCGCCACGGCAATATCCAACGCCATCAGGAACGACACGCCTTGAAGCTGGCCGACCGCCAGCGGTGCTTGGCTTGATCCAAGTTCGCTGTGGAGACGGCAGGCACACGACAATGCCAGATCATGCTCGAAGCTCGTTGTGCATACGATGATTTGATCGGGGGTGGACGCGTCGATATGAGACGACGAATCAAGCAGCGTTCGCACGGTGGCAAGTGCCATGTCGGACAATGTCTGGTCGGGTTCTACAGCGACCCGGTTATCAGTTGCTCGTGATGCTTGCGGCAACGGAATACCGGCCACGCCGAATGGGGCACCACTGTCGCGCCACCGCAGCGTATCGGCATACACTGCTTGCATCACGTCCTCTCGTGCGGACCCACCCGAAACCATGAATGGTTCGATACGCGCATCGGCCGGGACATCGTGCTGTGGGATATATCGTGCCGTGGCGACAATGCGCGGCTCGGCGCCAGTGAAGTCAGTCGAAGGACGCATGGGATTCGACGAACGAGACGAGATTGCCGAAACGCAGGAATAGATCGGCGGATAGATCTTCGGGGGCCAGCGTGAAGCCAAAGCGCTGTTCGAGTTGAAGCAGCAAGTCCGTCATATTCATCGAGTCTACGCCGACATCGAAGAGATTGGTGTCATCTATGATGAGATCGGTGCTTAGGGTGCTGCCAAGTACCGATAGCAAGCAGGCTTTTACTGTCTCGGACACGCCGGCGGAGCTGGGGGAGGCGGGGTGGGTTGCCATGAGCGATCTCCAGTGCGAATTTCGGACGGGGTCAGGATGGGTGCGCTTCTGTAGAGCGGTGCGACGCGGAAGGGATGGCCTCCCAGGGAAGAGATGCCGAGCGTAGTGCGGAGCGAGCAATCATGAGCCGCTGCAGGTCCCCGGTACCTTCCATGATGTCGAAGGCCTTTGCATCGCGATAGCTTTGCTCGAGCGACGGAAAGGCAGCGATACCATCAAGGCCGGCGAGATCGATCGCCGCTCGGGTGACGCGGGCGGCTACTTGTGACGCATACGCCTTGGCCATTGACGAATCCATGGAATTCGCGATGCCCTGATCGGTTTTCCACGCCGCGTGTCGGCAGAGCAACTGGGCTGTAGCGATTTGCCGATCGATATCGAGCAGGGCCTCGTTCACATTCACCGTGCGCTGGCGTGGATCCACAGGATCTCCGCCTCCCTTGAAGTAGGCCGCGAGATCGTCGCGTACTCGTCGACATGCGCCGACCATGACTGCGGAAAGTAGGGGGCGGAAGTAGTCCCATGCGTGTTGTGCGCCCGAAAACGCGTCGTTGAGGGGCTTTTCGTCGCCGCGTCTGAGAAGCGCGTCGTCAGGTACTTCGCAATCGGTGTAGGAGAGAACCGCGAGCTGACTGGCGCGCAGCCCCACCATTTGCTCGACGCGATCGACAGAGAAGCCTGGGATATTGCGATCGACGTGGAACGCTCGAACGCCGAAACGACCAGCGTGCCGATTGATGGTGGCGAACGTGATCACATCGTCCGCGCGTGCGCCGTTGGTGATGAAGCACTTGGTGCCGTTCAGAACCCAGCCGCGTGCCGTCTTGCGAGCGGTGGTCCGCATCGCGGTCGCATCCGAGCCGCAGTCGGGCTCCGTAATGGCAAACGCACCCCACCGGGGTGTGTCGCTGCGAAATTGTTTGAAGAAGTGGGCTTGTTGCTCGCCGCTGCCGAGTGCGAGGACGGGCGGCATTGCGAGGCCGGGGCCGGGCAGCGCGAGCGCTAGCGCCGCGTCGGCGTACCCGAGATATTCCATCAGTGTGGTGCGCGACATCAGTGATTGCACGTCCATGCAACCGCCGTATGCGGCTGGAACGAGATTCAGGTTCAGCGCAGGTACGTCCGACGATGCAAAAACTGCATCTGGAATCTGCCGTGTCCGGTCGGCTTCGGGGCCGTGCAAACGCATGCGTGCTGCAAGTTGATCTAGTTCCAGTCCGTCGGCCGAGAGGTTGGCCCGGATTGTCGCAAGCGTGGATTGCACCTGAGACGACTTCACCGACCGTGACATGAGGGATTTCTCCTGATGGCAACCAATATCGAGTGACCGACATGCAGGGAAGTGATGGGTACTCGGCGCATGGCGTTCGGATTGCAGCGTAGGTCGTGGGCACTATCCCGGCTACTCCCAACGTTGGGAGGGAGGCTTGCATGGAGCCGGAAATCTGGCCGTGTCGGGCGCGGATGCCTGATAATGGCGCCGGGATACAGCAGTGAATGGCCAACGACGGACGTGACCGATATGGCAGGGCGAAAACCGACAACCGAAAAGAAGATGCCGCCGGCGCAGCCGGATAAACGAGGCTCGCGCGCGATCAAGCGAGGCGACCAAGTGGCCGAGCAGATCAAGCGTTGGATTAACGACGGGCAGGCGCGACCGGGGAAACGCTTGAACAAGGAGGCTGAGCTTCAGCAGATGTTCAATGTCAGCCGAGGCTCGATGCGCGACGCGCTCAAAGCGCTAGAGATACAAGGGCTTGTAAGCCTCAGTACCGGGCCGGATGGCGGGGCAACGATCACACGCGTGCCACTGGCCCGAGCATTTCAGTCGCTGCAGAACTATCTATTTTTCGAGAGCGTCACGCTCGAAGACATTTATGCGGTGCGTCGCACGCTGGAGCCCATGGTGGCGGCGGGTGCGGTCCCCCATCTGACAGACGCGGATTTCGAGGCGCTCGAGCGCAGTGTGTCCGTTTGCGAGCCGTTCGAGGCACGTCACGCCGAGGCGCTCGACCAGCGCCATGAGGATATCCATTTCCACGATGTGCTGTCTGCTGCGCATCCGAATGCGTTTCTGCGCAGCCTGTGCCAGATCATCAACCAGATGCTGCACACGCTCGTGATCGTGGCGGGAAACGTGACGCAGCAGGACTATCAGGCATTCGGGCGGCATACGGTCGCCGCGCACCGCGCGATACTGGACGCCGCGCGACACCGGGATGCCGACGCGGTCGCACAGCTCATGACCGAGCACATGGACGAGGCGTATGTGCAACTGCGCACAGTGCACGCTGCGCTGCAGCAGAAGCTGGTACTGGATTCCGAATTGGATCTTAGCGAACGCGGCGAGTCGTGATTGGCGGTCAATGTTGACGCTCGCTGCGATCGCCGGTTCGCGGACACGGAAATGACATCATCGGATCGCCAGGACCTACAGAGTGTGCTGTCGATTCGATAAATTTGGATGTTCGCGGACGTTGCCGTCGGTTCGGCCGGTCATCGCCACCCGCATTTCACCTCAGCTTACGTGTGCTGCGAACGAGGTGCAATCTGTTCGGCTATCTCAGGTCATTCGCGTCTCCCGCCAGGGACAGAAGCCAACAGAGCGCGCGTCATCTCAGCCAATGGCGCTCTTCCCAATGCGAGCTCGAGCACATGGCTGACCCAAAGAACCAACGCATCAGAGTGACGGCCTCCGACGATCTGTACACCAATGGGTAGTTGGTCGTCCGTTAAGCCTGCGTAAAGACTCGCCGCGGGCAAGCCGAGTTGATTACACCATGCAGTGAAATGTGGAAACAGCTCATTGCTCGACGCTACCTCGGCGAGCGGCATGGCGACACGCGGGTACACAGGGCAGATCAGGATATCGTGTCGCTCGAAAAAAGCATTGACCGCGGCACCTAGGTCGCCACGTTCGATCAGCGCGCCCAGCAATGCCTCACGCGAAACGTCATCTCCTTCACTAGCATGTGCCTGCAGCGTCGGATCCAGTTCCTCGATGTCACCGGGCAGGCTGGACGTGAGCTGTCGGCAGAACGCGCGCCATAGGGTCGCATGGACGGCGTTGCATCGATCGATGCTGGGCGGGTCGGCAGCATCAACTCGGGCACCTAATTCGCGGAGGGTGATTGCGGCACGCATCACGGCAGCGTGGATTCCAGGTTCAACCGCAATCGGCAGCCCGAGCGTTGGACTACAGGCGATACGGATGCCGTCGGGGACAGGCCGACATTGCAGACCGCGTGCGTAGTCACCACCATCGAACGGTAGAGCGTACCAGTCACGGCTGTCTGGCAGGCTGATCACGGTCAGGATGCGCGCCGCATCTTCAACGCAGCGCGTCATAGGGCCGACATGGCTGAGCAAACCGAACGGGCCGCGGGGCGCATGGGGCACGCGCCCGAAGCTTGGTTTGAACCCGAACGTTCCCGTGAATGCAGCGGGAATACGAATGGAACCACCGCCGTCGGTCCCGATTGCTGCGGAGCCCATCCCGAGCGCAACTGCTGCTGCTGCACCACCGCTGCTGCCACCGGGCGTACGCGTGAGATCCCACGGATTGCGTGTAGTACCGGTAAGGGGGCTGTCCGTGACGATCTTATGTGCAAAGTCGGGCAGGGTGGTCTTGGCAAAGCAGATTGCACCCGCTTCACGCAGTCTTGCAACGCAGGGACTGTCCCAATGAGACGCTTCCGGCGTGGTAACGCGAGAGCCGAACCGAGTTGCGACGCCTGCGATGGAAACGTTGTCCTTGATCGTGATCGGTACACCGTCAAGCGGCCCCAGGGGTATGCCGCGTCGCCATCGGGCCTCGGAGGCCTCTGCCATGCTGAACGCTGTGTCGGTGATTTCGCAGACCGCATTGACCACCGGGTCGAGCGACTGAATGCGATCGAGCGCGTCACGCATGACGTCGACCGGCGAGGCTTCACCGTTTTCGTAGAGGGCGCTGAGCTCGTGCGTCGTTAGCTCGCAAAGGTAGTTGGCCATCTCGCCTCCAATTAATTATAATAAATAGAAGGTAGGTGCGATGATGATGTGTGTCAAGGGTGTTTGAGGGTGGAAAATTATCGGGTAAACGCGACGATGTCGGTGGTTGACAGCCGATTTCTAGGCTCGTAGATTAGTGATAATAAATTTGCCGAAGAGGGTCGCCGCTGCCGGAGGTCGGCCTGTATCGTCTAGCGCTACCAACTCGCTTGGTGGCGAAGTCAGATATATCCATCGAGCACGCGTCACCACGGCCGACAGCGCGGCGCTAGTGGCTTGGGTTACGGCAAGTGTTGCGGCGGGGGAATAGCTCCGCAGAGATGGGGAGCCGAAACAGAACAGATCAACGAAGATTGATGCGGTCCTCGGCGCCTTTGATTATCTGCGATAGCGGCGTGTCGAGTGCCTCAGCCAGAACGAGCAGGGCTTCGAGTCCGGCAACCGTCTCGGCGCGTTCGATGAGCGAGACGGTATTGGGATGGACGTTTGCGCGAACAGCGAGCCCGACCTGTGTCAGCTTTTTTCTTTTGCGACGGCTGCGTATCTCGTTGCCGAGTGCTTTGATGAATGATTCTGTGGTCATGCCAACTCGATTTGATTAGGCAAATCGAGTATCGGGGAGCATTCGCTCCGAAATTCACAATATATTGTGAATTCGATTTGTTTTGTCCTAGAATTAACAATATATTGTGAATTTGTGTGGGCGATGTGGGCCCGGTGCTGAACCGGTGGAAGGCGGGGGTGTTTGAGTCAAGGGATGTCGCCCCCCTAGGGTGACGTGTCACGTTGAGATGGCGCGCGCCCTTTTGAGTGGTGTGAGCTTGTGAGGTATATATGGTAGGAATCCTAAATATATTGAGTTACGTCAGCATCTTGATGCTAATTGCTTTGGGGCTAGCAATTGTTTTCGGCCTGATGGACATCGTGAACCTCGCACACGCGGAATGGGTGACGATCGGGGCCTACACGTTGGCAGTGACGCAATCGTTGGGTGGACCGCATGCGTTCTGGCTCGCGTTGTTTGTGGCGCCGGTGGTTGGTGCGGTGCTCGGGTGGTTCCTTGAGCGCCTCGTGATCCGACTGCTTTACGACCGTCCGCTCGACACATTGCTCGCGACGTACGCGATCAGCTTGATTGTCCAAAAAGCCCTCGAATTGATTTTCGGCACACATCCGATGTTGGTGTACGCGCCCTTAGATGGGGCGATTCCCGTGCCGGGGGGCAGCTATCCGGCATATCGACTCTTCGTGATTGGCGTTGCAGCGGTGGTGACGACCAGTTGCTGGCTGCTATTCGCCTATACACGCTTCGGAATTCAGTTGCGTGCCGTGATCCAGCACCCATCGATGGCTGAGGCAGTCGGTATCGACACGCGGCGGCTGAACCGGCTGGCGTTCTGTGGCGGTGCCGCCCTCGCATCGCTGGCGGGCGTCCTTGTCGCGCCGATGATATCGGTGGAGTCCCATCTTGGCGTCGCCTATCTGGCCAAGGCGTTTTTCGTGATCGTGTTGGGCGGTATCGGTTCGATCGCCGGCAGTCTGCTGGGCAGCGCCTTCGTCGGTACAGCTGAAACGCTGCTTAGCTATCGCGTGGATCCGTCGCTCGCCTCGGCGATCGTGCTGATCCTGTCGATCGTTCTGATCCGTTTTCGTCCACAAGGCCTGTTGCCCGGTTTCAGTGCCGCCCATCAGTCCCACGGTAAAGGTTGAATCATGCTCCAACAACTTCTTGTGAGTAGGCGCCGCTGGCTGTTTCAACCAGCGATCAGTATCGAAGACATCTCTCCGATGGCAATCGGCGCAGCGATTGTTGCTGCAGCATTGATCTTGCCGTTTAGCCTAGGGAGTTATTCGCTGTCCACCGTGCGGGATGCGCTGGTCATGGGACTGTTGGCGCTGAGCTACGACCTGCTCTGGGGTAGGGCTGGTGTGCTCACGCTCGGACACACGACCTTCTTCGGACTCGGCGCGTACGGTTTCGCAATCGCTACCGTGCAATATGGACAGACGTCCGCCGTCGGAGTGATCGTGGGGCTGGTCTGTGCCGTGGTCGTCGCGGCCGTGTTGGGCTATTTCCTGTTGTTCGCCGGTGTGCGGTTGCATTTTTTCGCCATTATCAGCATGGCCGTGCTGATTGTCGTCCAGCAACTGGCGACAAGCTGGCAGTCGGTCACGGGCGGTGACACGGGCCTCCTCGGCATTCCGGGATTGTCCTTCTCACTGGTCGGACACACGCTCGATTTGAGCGGAGTGCGCGGGTCCTGGTACACGGTCGTGACAGTGCTTGCCGTACTGCTCGTCGCGACCTGGCTCGTATGTCGCAGCCGGTACGGCAAAGTCTTGACCGCGATCGCGACGAACGAATGGCGCGCAAAGGCGTGCGGCTATCACACGTCCGGGCACCTTTTGCTTGTGTTCATCGCATCGGCCGGACTTGCCGCTATCGCAGGCACGTTGATGGCTGCCTGTTCGGGGGTTGTGGCGCCCGATGTGTTCTCGCCGGTACTGGCCACCGAAGTCATTCTATGGGTGGCGATCGGCGGTAAAGGCACGCTTGGTGGTCCGGTGCTCGCCGCCGTCGGGTTGACGCTGCTTAAGCAAACGGTATCGAGCGCAACTACTGACGGATGGCCGCTGCTGCTCGGCGCATTGTTCCTCTGCTGCGTGCTGTTCCTGCCCAACGGCGTACGACTCGGTGGCTTGATCGCTGGGGCACGTCGGATCAACCGAATTCGACCGAGACGTAGCCCCTTACATCGTGCCGAACGCGTGGAAGGAGGCCGGTAATGGATATGCCACTGATAAAGGGGGAAGGGTTGCAGCGCGCGTTCGGCGGCATTCATGCGGTCGACAACGTCGATGTGTCGATTGGCTCGCGCGATCTGCTGTGCGTGATTGGCCCGAACGGCGCTGGCAAGAGCACTTTGGTCGGGCTATTGTCCGGTGCGATCGCGCCGGGGGCCGGAGAGTTGTACCTCGCCGGTGAGCGCATGACGGGTCGGCCGATGCACCGATTCTGCCGACGCGGTGTGGTTCGCAAGTTCCAAGGCACGAACACATTTCTTTCAATAAGCGTGCGCGAGAACCTCGTCGTCGCGGGCCTCGGCGTTGCCTCGTACCGGGACACGCCGATGCCGAACCCGGACGCCATTCTGGACGAGATAGGACTGTCGGACCAGGCCAACTTATGTGCGATGACTCTGCCGCATGGTGAACGCCAGTGGCTGGAGATCGGGATGGCGATGATGTGCCAACCCGCGTTGCTCTTGCTCGATGAGCCGGCCGCTGGCCTGTCGGTCGCCGATGCGCAGCGGCTCGTATGCCTGATTCACCGTCTGCGCGAGCGCTGCGCGGTACTCGCGATCGAGCACGACCTGAGCTTTGTCGAGGCACTACGGTGCGAGACCTGGGTCATGCACCGCGGCCAGATCGTTCGACGCGGCTCCTATGCGGACATCGCGCGCGATGAAGAAATCCGGCGCATCTATCTCGGTCAGGGAGCGGGGCATGCTACACATTGAGAATCTGTCTGCCGGATATGGCGACGTTGCAGTGCTGCATCAACTCAACCTTGACGTCGGGCCAAACGAAGTTGTTGGCGTGCTCGGCTGTAATGGCGTGGGCAAGACGACCTTGGTCAAAGCGATCATGGGTTTGCTGCCACGCATGACAGGCGACGTACGGTTTCAGGGGCAATCCCTCAACGGCTTGCGCACCCATGCGATCGCCCGACGCGGCATCGGAATGGTTCCTCAGGGGCGCTGGATTTTTCCCAAGCTGACCGTGCGCGAGAACCTCATGATGGGCACGCAGGCTGCTGGCGGTGGTGCGATTCTCGACGAGGTTTTCGAATATTTCCCCATCCTCAAGTCGCGACTCTCGCAGCACGGCGGCACGCTGTCCGGCGGTGAGCAACAGGTGCTCGCGATTGCCCGCGCGCTGTGCGGTCGGCCGAAACTGCTGTTGCTGGACGAACCGTCCGACGGTGTGCAGCCGAATCTGGTCGAGCTGATCGGCGAGGTCATCCCAACATTGTGCCGCCGATCGCAGCTCGCCGTGCTCCTGGTCGAGCAGAACCTCGACCTCGTGCTGCGCAGCGCGCAGCGCTGCATCGTGCTCAAGAATGGGCGAGTTGCCCATGCCGGTCGCATCGAGCCGCGAAGCGGTGCCGCAGGGGCCCATCCATTGGCGCAATACCTGTCGCCGGCTGCCGAGTCTGACACGCCTTCAATCTCTGCACCACATTCGACGCATTCCAACCTGAACTGCACCCAATGAAGAACATGATGAACCGCCGTGCCTTTACCCGAACCGCCTTATTCAGTGCCGTCGGTGCACTCACCACTTCTGCTATGCCATCTTTGGTACGGGCCACCACGCCGCTCAAGATTGGCTTGCTTGCACCGCTGAGCGGTCCGCTCACCCGCGTGGGTGAGACCAATCGCAACTGCGCACAGTTAGCCGTCGACGAAATCAATGCCGCCGGTGGATTGCTGGGGCGTCCGTTGCAACTGAGCGTCGAGGATACCCAGATGTCCACTGCCGTGACGTTGCAGAAGGCCCGGCAACTGTTGATGCGCGATGAGGTCGCGGTCCTGACCGGCATGGTGCTGCCGTCCGAGCGCGAAGCTGCGTTGCAGGCCGCCAAGTCCGCTGGGCGGCTCGTGATCTACCCGAACTTCGACGAGGGGCGCTGCGATCCGACTCTGTTCACTACGGGCCTGACTGTCAACCAGCGCGTCGACCCACTGATTGATTGGCTGATGCGCAAGGGTGGTCGCACGGTGTGCGCGGTGGTCTCGGACATCGGTAGCAACCGCAAGGTGCTGGTGCCCAGACTGCAGGCAGCGGTGAAGCGTTACGGCGGGCAGTTTCTCAACGTGTATTGGTTGCCGTTCGGCACACGCGATTATGGTGCGGTGCTTCAGCAGATCGCAAGCCAGCGCCCACAGATCGTCTGGCACAGCATCGGCGACGACCCGGTCACCTTCGTCAAACAGTACCGCTCATTCGGCATGAAACCGCAACTGGTGACTGACATTGCGCACGAGTCGTTGTCGATCGCAACCACCGGCGCGTCGACCGGAATCATCGGCGTGTCCTCGTATTTCATGAGCGTCGACAATCCGGAGAACCGGGACTTTCTCGCGCGCTACACGGCACATGAAGCTGGCCCACACGACCCTCGGTTAGGGCAGTTGGCCGTGGTGTTACCGCACGGCGAGTGCACGTATGCCGGACTTCGCCTGTTTGCAGCGGCTGTCAAGGCGGCCGGCAGCGTCGACGTTGCCCATGTGAAAGCCGCGCTGCCGGGTGTCTCGTTGAATCTTCCGCGTGGCAAGGCGGGCGTGAGCCAGGACGGCGACCATGTGTTGTGCCAAACCCGTATCGGCAGGGCACTGCCGGACAATAGTTTCGCGGTGTTGGACTCAGCCGGACCGATTCCATCACAGTGCGCGGGATAGGCATGAGGCAATCCAACGCGTTCAAATTTCTCTTATTTACTAAGGATTACATATGAATAATGTACTCGAAATGAACGTCGAGAAACTAATGGTCGGCTACCGGCGCCGCTCGTTCTCGCCCGTCGAGGTTATTTGCGCGGTTCTGGACCGGGTCGCGCTCGTCAATCCGCTTGTCAACGGCGTGTGCAGCCTCGACGAGGACGGCGTTCTGGCCGCCGCCCGCGAGTCGGAGCGACGCTGGATGCGCGGGGAGCCATGTGGATTGCTGGATGGCGTGCCGGTCTCGGTCAAGGACCTCGTCGCCGTGCGCGGACTGCCGACCCGATACGGATCACTCACGTCACCCAGTGCGCCGGAGGCCGATGACGCACCCGCGGTCGCTCGACTGCGGCAGGCTGGCGCGCTGCTGTTCGGCAAGACCACGACCTCGGAGTTCGGCAACAAGATCGTCACGGACAGCCCGCTCACCGGCATTACCCGTAACCCGTGGGACCGGCGTCTCACGTCCGGGGGGAGCAGCGGCGGATCCGCTGTAGCGGTTGCGCTCGGTGTGGGACCGTTGTCGCTGGCCACAGACGGTGGCGGCTCGATCCGTGTCCCAGCCTGCTGGAGCGGAGTGGTCGGGATGAAACCGTCGTTCAACCGGGTGCCAGCTGGTACGGCGGTGAGTTGGACTCATCTGTCGACGCTTGGACCGATCGCGCGCTGCGTAAGCGACGCGGCGCTGATGCTGACGGTGATGGCCCGCCAGAGTGATGCGCGAAGTCTTGCTTCTGCTTGTCCCGATCTGCGCATCGGTCTGGACGATGGCATTGCCGGGTTGCGCATTGCCTATTGCCCGGCACCTGCGGGGGTACAGGTCGAGCCCGACATCACCTCGAGCGTCCGTCAGGCGGTGAGCCTGTTCGAGGCGCTCGGGGCACATGTCGAGGAAACGGCTGTGAAGCCGCTTGACGGCTATCTGGAGAGCCGCATGCACGCAATCCAGTGGGCCGTCTTCTTTGCACAAAGGGCCCGGCAGCTTCCTCCCTCGGCGCGGCCGCAGCTCGATCCGGATGTGTGTGCGCTGGCCGAGGCGGGCGATAGCGTCCCCACATCGACCTTCGTCGATGCACTTCAGGCGCGCCACGCGCTTACGGTCGCGATGGCCGCGTTCTTTGAAGACTATGACCTACTGCTCACGCCGACATTCCATTGTGCCCCACCGCTCGCGCAGGGGCGGCCCGAGCACTCGCGCATGGCGCCGCCGTTGACGTCGTGGTGCAACCAGACCGGCTTGCCGGCGGCGAGCGTGCCGTGTGGTTTGCCCAGCGGGTTACCGACGGGCCTACAGATCATCGGCCCGTCGGGCGGTGATGCGCTGGTGCTGCGCGCGGCACGGGCGTACGAGTGCGCACGTGGTCCGTTCCCGGCTCCGCCAGAGACGATCCGGGATCGGATCGAGGACACGGAGGTGCGCACGTGAGTCCGCCTATTGCAAGGATCCTGGTTCATCTGGTCGAGCGACGTGCAGAACTACACGTACCGGTTGACCCGCCGCATCGGCAAGTCGTCGTAGCGGCGGTCCTGCGGCTCGACGGCTGGCGAGTGGATGAGCCGCTTGCGACGCTTGAGTCGCTCTATGAACTGGGCGCTGAGCTCGGCACGTTGCTCACAGGCCGCGCGCGATGGGCGCTGGATGTCCCGCCGTCGGCAATCCAGGCCTACGGCAAGGCAGCGCTTGTGGGCAGCGAGGTCCCGCTCGAATGTGCGGCGGCGATCTTGCATCCTCGCATGGGCAGGGCCATGCGCGAGAGCTTGCCCGGCGCCACATCGTTGATTCCGTCAGTCACCAAGCGCGGTGCGCCAGGGACGTGTGTGGACGTTCCGCTGCACGGCAGCACCGATATGTGGAGCTTTGACCACTTCGACACGGTCTCGCTGACGCTCGCCGATGCACCGGCACCGAACGAGATCGTAGTGGCGATCGCGCTGGCCGACAGCGGTCGGCCGCTCGCGCGTGTGCGACCGGACTGAACCGTGTCGATTCCAAGACAGCACGATACGAACAAACAATCACAAAGAGGAAGGAGACATCATGCAGATAAGAAGATTTCGGGGAAGCGCGGGTAAGTTCGCTGTGGTATTGGGCATGTACACCTGTGCCGGGATCGCGCATGCGCAATCATCGGTCTCGCTGTATGGGCTAGCGGACGCTTTCGTTGGCGAAGTGCATCCCGCCGGTGCAGCCGGCAATGCGTGGCAAGTCGGTTCTGGCGGGATGACGACTTCCTATTGGGGGATGTCCGGTAAGGAAGATCTGGGCGGGGGTATGAAGGCCATCTTCACGCTCGAGAGCTTTTATCGCATCAACGGCGGCCAGGTCGGCTCGTTTCCTGGACAGTCATTTTTTGGGCGAAATGCCTTCGTTGGTCTGAGCGGGCATTTCGGAGAGTTGACGCTGGGGCGCAATACCGCGCCACTGTTCGTGTCGACGCTGCTGTTCAATCCGTTCGGCAATTCGTTTGTCTTCTCACCGATTGTCGTACATAGTTTCCTTGGCTCGGCCATGGGGGCTGCGTCACTCCAGAGCGACACGGCGATCGATAATTCGCTCCTTTATCAGACCCCTGAGGTTGCCGGTCTGTCCGGAAGCCTGCTGTACAGCAATGCCGGCGTTGCGGGCCATGCCGGGCAGGCCAACTACAGCGCGAACGTGTTGTACTTCGCCGGTCCATTTTCCGCGACGGCTGCCGTGCAGAGTTTGCATACGGCATCGCTGTTTCTCAACGGCGCCACCGCGCAGACCGCATGGATGGTCGGTAGCGCGTATCGGTTGCGTGTGGTCAAGCTGTTCGCCCAGTACGAGCGCGTGGACAACAACAATCACGTCACGGACGATACGGTGCAGCTCGGGGCAAGCGTTCGAATAGGGTTAGGAAGCGTACTGATGTCATGGGCGGGAACGCGGCGGCGACCGTCGGTAGGCGATCATATCCGTTGGTCGACGGTCGCGCTGGGTTACGACTACCCGTTGTCGAAGCGGACCGATGTGTATGCAGCTTGGCGTTACGACACGATCACCGGTGTGTCGACTGGCAACAGCGTGGGTGCCGGGATGAGGGTCAAGTTCTGAGCAGCACTGAACCGTTAGAGCCGAACATCGCCGGAGTAGGTATCCGGCCTTCAGCCTAGCGTTGGCTGGAGTTGGAGTCGGTAGCGTGCGTTCGGCTTGATGTGAGGCTCGCGGTATCATGTCCCAACATCATTGTGAACACTTCATGGCTCATGGTTTTGCCGAAAGTCCGACGCTCGGGTCGCAAGCCGCTTACGAAAGGCGATCTCCTGCCATTGCCGACCGCGAAGGTCCGCGCGCTGTCCCTCGAAAATCATATGGCGCTGGCCGCTGTGCGGGCCGGTCATGGAGGAGAAGAGCAAATCAGTTGTCTGCTCCGGGTCGTCTATCTCGCGTTTTATATGCGCAGCGAGACCGGACCGGGTGCGGATTTGAGTATGTATCGGCAAGCCGAGGCCGCTTTGGATGCATGCATTGCTCGTGCGGAGCAGGGTGCAGCTTGGCTGTTGCTCGATCGCGAGCAGTCCACGATCGAGCAGATCTTGGTTGTTCATGACGAACAATTGGCGGCCGTGCCGATGCACAGGTACTGCGCTGCCTGGGAAAAGCTCCAACGACTGATGACGGGGCAGCTCGCGTCACCCATTACGGCGTCGAGCGCGGCGCCGTGAGACCGACAAGTCTTGCGTAGAGCACCCGGAAATCACCCTCCCTGCCTCTGGGGAAGTTGCGAAGTCGGCCGCCGCGGGGACGTTGCATCAACGCGCGATGACCTCGCACCGCGCCTCGGTCATACCATCCGCGATTTCCGCCGGGATTCCGCGCTGAACCGACGGGATGTCCCGTCGATGCGACGGGTTTGGTCCATCGTCATCTTCACTGCTTGAATGCTTTTCACTTCCGGCCACGTTCATGCCGGATATGGAGGGCGAATCATGTCTTGGAATGATGACGGAACGCTGACAATCTTGCGCCGACGACAGGTCGAGCAGTGCACTGGTCTATCGAGGTCGACGATCTACAAGCGCATGCAAGACGGAACTTTTCCCCGCGCGATTGCGCTTGGCGGGCGAATGGTAGGGTGGCGGGCGGCCGATATCGAACAGTTTTTGGCAGATCCTGCACGATATCGAGCGTCGCAGGCGCGCGAACCTGAAGAGCAGGACGGCAGCGATGAAAAACGATAAGCCGCCGCCGTCGCTTGATGAGCGTCTTCGCAACTGGGGGCAGTCGAATCGTGGTGCCCATGATCCTATTGATGCCGAGTATGTGACCCGAGCGTGGAGAACACTGGCGCCCCGAAATCGGGACCTTCTGCGAATGATCTATCTCTGGCATGCGAGTCGGGAGGTCGTGTGTCGACGACTGAAGATTGCCCGCCATCCGCGTCAACATTTCGATCTGGAACTCCATGCGGCACAGTCCGCGCTTGCTCGTGCCCTTGCAGAAGCCGAGACCCAACAGTGACATTCGCGGGAAGAATGTTCGACGACTTCCATCGTACGGGCGCTTGTGCGGCATGAGTCGCGCTCGCCTCGTGTAGGTCAGCCGTGGGTAAGATCGCGTTCACCCCGACCGCGAAATAAATATAGGAATAGCGAGAAGCTCCGCGGAATGATAGGGATATCGTGCCATCTCGTCGACGCATGTCGGCTCTTGAATCGGCGTGCCGGCTGGCCTACAGTGAAGCCAACAATCTGATCCGGTCAACGTGCGCAGCACGACCGAGTACGCGTTAGCGGCCCCGCAGCATTGATGTCTGTGTGATGGCGTAATGTGCCGTAGCGCTCGTGTGAGAGCCTGCAATCGCAGGCTTTTTTGTTTTCCGACGTGGTATCGACAATGCCGGTTGAACACGTCGCGACCCTTCCACATGCCGCGAGCCCTCTTTTCCATGCAGGGACGTCGATGCTCGGAGCCCCATCCGAGGAATGACGACCATGAAATCGCTTCTGGTGGCTTCGGCCCATGGTGGTACAGGCAGAACGACAGTGGTGTGTCAGTTCGCCCATTATCTTCGCCTTGTATGTGGATATCGTGTGTTGGTGCTTGATCTGGCCGAGCCGGCGCGTAGTGCTATTTCGCTTACACGCGGCGCAAGCGCACGGTTGATGAAGTGCGGGGCGCTCAATGTTAGGTCTGAGAGACTGCCCGATTCGACTGGATCCTGCATTGGCGTGCTTGCTGCGGACGCCATTGCGGGTATTGCGTATCGAGACGATCCGGTCGGCGCGCGTTGCTACGCCAACTTGCGACATCTACTGTCCCAAGTCGCGCCGTTGTTTGACGTATGTCTGATCGATAGTTCGCCGTGGCCTGATTCGCGAGCCATTTGTGCAGCGGCGCTCGTGGATGCGCTGATCAGTCCCGTTCTGTTGTCGCCTGACACGCTCGAGCAGGTGGTCGAATTCGTCAATGGCAGCAATGGCGTGCGTAGCGTCCGAGCCCGGCTCAATCCCTCCTTGTGCTTTATCGGCATCCTGCCCAACTGCGTCGAGACGAGCCTGCGTCAGGAGACTCGATTCAAGCGGCTCGAGGCCTGCATGGCTGCCTGGCTTGTTCCGCATGATCAGAGCCCAAGCGGCCATCTATTGCTACCTCGGCTCGACACCATCTCGCTGGCGCAGGCGAACGGGGTCTCGATTATGGACTTCAGCTCAGCCGATTTGGCAGCCAATCGAGAATGGCAAGCCATGCGCGCGTGTTTCGATGTGCTCGCTCGGCGACTCGGCTCTGCGCATGAACCGGCATTGCAGTCGGAAATAGCCGAGGTATGCCATGCGTAATTCCGCGTTGCTTTCGGACGTGCAACAAATCGCGTGGCGTCGCGTGCTGGCGATTGCGGTCGTGCTTGGCATGTCGATGGCGTGGTCCGACGTTGCACAAGGGGATGATTGGGGTTGTCAGGTGAGTTTGTGTCTGTCTAATCCCGATGGCCCGGAGCAGTACGCCGAATGCGTGCCGCCGATCGAAAGACTATGGGCCGCGCTGCGAGACGGCGATCCTGTTCCAACCTGTGATCTTGCTACAAGTGGGACGTTGAACGAAGCGGCAGGCAACAACGCACATGCCGCCCGCTATCCTGCGACGTCAGCAGTGCATCTCCTGCAGCAGGTCGTCCGCCCAGGAGAGGGGAATCGATAATGCCGCTCGATTTCTTGTCGCTCGCGCACGACTGCGCGCCGCAGATCGCTCCGGCCACGATGGCGGCGATCGTGCGCACCGAATCGGGATTCAATCCCTACGCGATCGGCATCGTTCACGGGCGGCTTCGTCGACAGCCATCGAATATGGCCGAAGCGGTCGCGACAGTGCGCGCGTTGGAGGCGGGCGGCTGGAATTTCAGTGTCGGGCTCGCGCAGGTGAATCGAGCGAACTGGCCGACCTTTGGCCTGACCGCCGAGAACGCATTCGAGCCTTGTCGCAACCTGGCAGCAGGCGCCGCCATTCTCCACCGCTGCTTTACAGCGGCCGTGACGACCGGAAAGTTCGACGCACGCGCCCATTATCAGGCTGATGTACAGGCTGCACTACGCGCGAGCCTTTCCTGCTATGAGAGCGGAAATTTCTCGACCGGCTACCAGACGGGGTACGTCCAGCGTGTCGTGGAGAGCGCAGCGGCGCAAGCCTCCTCGGATTCGTTCGTTCCCGCAATTACACCTATTCCGGTCGTACCGATGGATTCTGCAGCGCCGATTCGCGCTCCCGGTTCTGAACCTGAGGTTCGGAAGCTATCGCGGCGGGATCGGGATGGTGTGAACACCGCTTCGCCTGACACCCAGGAGCGGCTCAAACCGAACAGTAGCGCGGTGGTGTTTTAACTCGCCATTGACGAAACAGACAGCGATATATCGAACAGGATTCTAAAATGTACTTAGGAATACGATTTAAATGCCGGCGATTGGTCGGAATGACGATGCGATTGCTGTCTGACCGAAAGATGGCGCTGACGATCATTCTCGTCACATCGTCCCTGATGTTCGCGTCTCCGGCCTGCGCACAACTCTCACAGGTCAATACGCTGCTCAACACGATCCAGACGACGCTGCTGAGCGTCGGGGGCGTGATCTGTTCGATTTCCATCATCTGGGCGGGCTTTCGGATGATGTTCCAGCACGCCCGGTTCGGTGATATCGCGAACGTGTTTATCGGCGGTCTATTCGTCGGTTGCGCGACCGTCATCGCCGGCATGCTGATTCCGTCGAGCTGATCCGGGGGCGCCGAACCATGTATTCGCTCAAGGATCCCGTATTCAAAGGCTGCACGCGTCCCGCGATGCTCTGGGGTGTGCCACTGGTGCCCTTCCTGATGGTCGGCGGCGGCATGCTGATCCCGGCGATCTGGGCACTGCTGGCCAGCCCTGCGCTGGGTGTCGCGATCCTCCTTTTGATGATCCCGGTGTTCTTCGCGATGCGGGTGACGACGCGCCATGACGATCAACGGCTTGCCCAGCACGCGCGACGCGTTCGCATGGCGCTGCGTCAGGGCAATCGCCGCTTCTGGGGTGTACATGCCTATGTGCCGGTACGCCTGAAGAGGAGGGCATGACATGCCGCGCAAATCGCATGTCGGATCCGTCGCGAGCCGGGAAGTGCCGCTTGCCGGCTATATCCCGTACTCGACGCATGTGACCGACCACGTCATCAAGACGCGCGAAGGCGACTACCTGCAGATCTGGAAGATAGCCGGCATTGCGTTTGAGGCGGCCGATCCCGCCGACATCCTCGCGCGACATGATGGGTTCAACCAATTTGTGCGCGGATTGGCGGGCGGCCATGTGGCGCTGTGGTCGCATCGTCTGCGCCGACGGGTGTCGGACCGATTCTCGACGAAGTACGACAACCGCTTCTGCGAGGATCTGGCGACGCGCTACTACGCGAGTTTTGCCGGCTATCGGATGATGGCCAACGAGTTGTATTTGACGGTGGTCTACCGGCCCAATCGCACCCGCCTCGGACGTGTCTTCAGCCATGCGGCACGCCGCACGCGCGACGATATTCGGCGCGATCAGCTCGACGCGCTGAAGATGATGTCGGAACTCGCTGCCCAGGTCGAATCGAGCCTGAAACCCTATGAACCGGTCGCGCTTGGTGTCTATCGCAGGCCGAGTCCCATCGTGGCCACTTCGCGCCGCTATTCGTCAGCTTTGGAACTCCTCGGATATCTGGTCAACGGAGTCTGGGAACCTGAGCCCGTGCCAGCCGGCACGATTCGCGAGTCGCTACCGATTTCGCGGCTCTTTGTTGGTACCGAGAAAATCGAGATTCGCATGCCGACGGCAACGCGGTTCGCGGTGATGCTCGACCTCAAGGATTATCCCGAAGACACCGAACCGGGCATGCTCAATGGCCTGTTGTACGGCGACTTCGAGTATATCGAGACGCAGAGTTTCACGATCCTGGATAAACCCACGGCGAAGGAGGCGTTGGAGCGGCAGCGCAATCAGCTTATCGCCGGTGAGGACGTTGCCCTGTCCCAAGTCGACGCGATCGACCGCGCGCTCGATGATCTGATCAACGGGAATTTCGTTCTTGGCGAGTATCACTATTCGCTGGCGGTGCTCGGTGACGCGCTGAATGAAGTGTCTCGCAGTGTCGCGAAGGCACGAACGCAACTGGCCGATGCCGGGTTCCAGACGGCATTGATCGATCTCGTGGCTGACGCGGCCTGGTTTGCGCAACTACCGGGCAACTGGCGCTACCGACCGCGCGAAGCGAAGCTCACATCGCGAAATTTTTGCGGTCTGGCAAGCCTGCACAACTTCGCGACCGGCAAGCGCGAAGGCAATCCGTGGGGCGAGGCAATCACGATCGTCAAGACACCCAGCGGCCAGCCGCTCTATCTGAACTTCCACGCGACACCGGATAAGCAGGATTCACTCGACGAGAAGGCACTCGCCAACACGCAGATCATCGGCCGGGCAGGAGCCGGCAAGACGGTGCTCGAACTGTTCTTGCTCGCGATGGCGATCAAGTATGACCTGACCGCGGTGCTGTTCGACAAGGATCGCGGCACGGAGATCGCGATCCGTGCGATGGGTGGCACCTATACCGTGTTCCGTCGCGGCGATCCCACCGGGCTGAATCCGTTCCAGATGGCACCGGATGAGCCGGTTATCGATTTCTGGGAGCGCCTCGTGCGCAAACTCGTCGACGTCGGCGAGCCATTGTCTGCAAAGGACGAACTCGACATCTCTCGTGCCGTGCGAGAGGTAGCGCGTATGGACAAGCCCCTGCGCCGTCTGTCGATGGTACGGCAGCTTGTACCGAACGTGGGCGAAAACAGCCTGCATGCGCGGCTGGCCAAATGGTGTGCGGGCGGACGTCTGGGGTGGGTACTCGATAATCCAACGGACCGCATCGATCTGTCGCACGCGAAACTGTTTGGTTTCGATGACACCGAGTTGCTGGACGACCCTGAGGTGTCGACGCCCGTGACGATGTACCTGCTGCATCGGACCGAAAACCTGATCGACGGGCGACGCTTCATCTATGTGATGACCGAGTTCTGGAAGCGGCTCGGGGACCCGGTCTTCACTGATTTTGCGAAGAACAAGCAGAAGACAATCCGCAAGCAGAACGGGCTGGGGATTTTTGATACACAGTCGCCAGCCGACGTATTGCGAAGCGAAATAACAAGTGCGCTGATCGAGCAGAGCGCGACGTTTTTCTTCCTGCCGAATCCACGCGCCGACTACGACGATTACGTGCGTGGCTTCAAGCTGACCGAAGCCGAATTCAATATCGTGCGCAACCTGGGCGAGAGCAGCCGCTTGTTCCTCGTCAAGCAGGGCCATCGCTCCGCGATCGGCCGACTCGATCTCGCAGGGCTTGGCGATGTGCTCGATGTCCTGTCCGGCACGACCGACAACGTCGAACTGCTCGATGCAATCCGTGCCGAAGTCGGAGATATGCCGAAAGACTGGCTGCCCGTTTTTCATGACCGACTAGCGAAGCGCCGGGCGGCACAGGCGAGCTCGCGCTTGTCGCCAGCACCCGGGCCGGGAGGCGCGCGATGAGTGGCCTCTTTACCGCCGTAGGGGGCACACTCGAAAACGGCATGTCGACCTACGTTACGACCGTATCGTCGGCGCTTTCCGGAGCGCTCGTTCCGGTCGTCACCACGGGCATCACGATCTGGGTGCTGGCCTATGGTCTCGCGGTGGTGCGCGGCGAAGCCCACGAGGCGGTGCCGGCCTTTGCCTGGCGAGGGCTGAAAGTGTCGATCACGCTCGCGTTCGCGCTGAGCGCCGGGATCTACCAGCAGCAGGTCGTCACAGCCGTCAACGGCGCAACGGCCGGGCTGGCCCAGACCATCCAGAACGCGGCGAACACGACGGGTGGGGGCAATCCGGGATGCGGGTCGGCTAACGGCAGCACCGTGACCGGACAGGGAGCCGCGACCAGCATTTACCAGACACTCGACTGCTACGACCAACAGGTCGATCTCGTGATGGACGCCTACTTCAACAAGGCGACGCATGAGGGAATCAGTCCGAGCGGTCTGGCCGCCGCGATTGGGGATTTCCTCTGCGGCCTCATCGCTGCGCTCGGCGGATCCATCTTTTTGATCGTGCTGGCCTTCGAGGTCGTGATGGCGAGGATGCTGCTCGATCTCGTGCTCGGACTGGGTCCGATCTTCATCGCGTGCGCCGCGTTTGCGCCCACTGCGCGATTTTTCGAGGCGTGGACCGCGAAGGTTGCCAATTACGCGTTGCTACAGGTTCTGGTTGCTGCCTTCCTTGGCATGGCGCTCACGGCGTTCTCGGCCGATCTCACTTCGTTCCACGCGACGGGCGGTTCACCCGGTGACGGCTCGTCAGCCCTGATGCAAGCCGTTTCCGCCTCCCTAGACGATGCCGCCGCAGCGGCTGCCGCGATTGGGCTCTTTGCGACCGGGGTGTTTCTCGCGATGGTCGGTTGGCAGTTGCCTTCGGTTGCAGCGGGCTTGTCTGGCGGCGCCACGCTGTCGGGTTTCGGTGCGTTTGTGGCCGGCATGGCATCGCGAAGCCTCGTCACGGCGATCGGGCGGGCGTTTAGCCGTAACGGACGAGGCCCGCCCTCCGGTGGCGAAATTCGCGATCGGACGGGTTCGGGCGGGAGATTTGGGTCGGGCGGCGACGGGGCCCCAGCTTACCAGCGCGCTGCGCGCGCGAATTTGGGCCAGCAGGACAGCTGACCAGGAGGTAACGACCATGAATGGACGAAGCAAATGGATCACTGTCGCATTCGTGTGTGCGGCGCAATGCGCTGGCGCTCACGCGCAAGGGATCCCGGTTTACGACGCACAGAACGTTGTGCAGGCCATTGCCACCGTGGGCCAACTCAAGCAGCAAGTGCAGCAAGAAATGCAGATCTATCAGTCGACGATTGGTTCACGCGGTTTCGGCACGTTTCTGAGCAATCCGGTCGTCGCCAACTCGTTGCCGTCGAACTGGCAGAGCGTCTATACCGCGATCCAGAACGGCGGCTATGCAGGCCTGACGGGTAGTGCGCAGGCATTGCGCTCGGCCAGTCAGGTCTACGACTGCGATGACCAAACCGGGGTGGATCAGCAGTTGTGCCGGCGCACGCTCAACAAACCCTACCAGGACAAGGCGTTCGGCCTGCAGGCATACCAGACCGAGCTGCAGGAGCTGGACCAGATCCAGAGTCTTGCGCAACAGATCAACGCGACGCAGGACCCGAAGGGCGTCGCGGAATTGCAGGCGCGTATTCAGACCGAATCCACGGCGGTCGGCAACGAGATGACCAAACTGCAGCTCTTTCGCATGCTGGCCGAGACGGAGGACAAGCTCGTAGCCGAGCAGCAAAGTGAACTGGTGCTGAGCCGAGCGGGTAAGACCAACCGGCTCCAGGACCAGATGGTGCCCGCGTCATTCGGAAACTGAGGCGACACCATGTCCATACTGAGTTCGTTGACGTTCGCCGGATGCCTTGCCTGGAGTCTTGCCGCCTGCAGCAGTGGGCCACCCAAGCCCGTATTGCCGGACGGCCTGCATCGCGTGCCAGTCAATCGTGTACCGCCCGTGCCTGACGTGCCAGCGACCGTGCCGGCCGCTCCAGATCAGCCGCCGGATGCAGGGGATCACTCATGAGCTCGCACGATTATGGCCGCGTCCTCGACATTGAGGCGTCGCTGACGTACCTGCAGGAATGCTCCGAACGTCGTGCATGGCATGTCGCTTACGCTGCAGTTGGCATTGCTGTGCTGAGCACGGTAGCACTCGCAGTGATGGTGCCGTTCTATCGAGTCGTGCCTCTACCCATCGAGGTCGATCGTCTGACGGGCGAATCCCAGGTGATCGACGTGCTCGACGCCCGTCATGTGCATACGAAGGAAATCCAGGATAAGCACTGGGTCGAGACTTATGTGCGCGCACGCGAGCGCTATGACTGGGGTCTGCTGCAGATGGACTACGACGGCGTGCTCACGATGAGCGATGACGTGGTTGCTCGCGATTTCCGTGGCATCTACAGCGGTCCCGATGCACTGGATCGGCAATTGGGTGCTGGCGTCGAGCGGCGCATCCGGATTCTCTCGGTCACGCTGCCGCCCGACGAACCTGGTCGTGCGGTTGTGCATGTCGAACGGACTTCGTTCAAGAATGGCGAAGCCCATGCCGAGCCGACGCAGCGCTTCGTGATCACGCTGGCCTATACCTACCGGCCGCCCGTGTTTACGCGTGAGAGCGTGGCGATTGTCAATCCATTCGGCTTCAAGGTCACGGCCTATAGCCGGGATGCGGAATATACGCCGTCGGCCTCGGCGGTAGGAGGCACGCCATGAGAGTGCTTCCGTTTGGCATCGCGCTGGTGAGCCTACTGTTCGTGGGGGGCGCGAGGGCGGTTGATCTGCCCGGTTGGAACGGTGACTCGCGCGTTCGCCAGGTGATCTATCGAGCCGACGAGGTGGTGCGCGTGGAGGCTCAACGCGGCTTTGCGACGCATATCGCGTTGGGTTCCAACGAACACATTCAGGTAGTCGCGCCTGGTGATCGAGACGGCTGGCAGGTGGTCGCGAGCAAGGGCGATCACGATGTGTACTTGAAACCGCAGCTTGCCGCCCACGATTCGAATCTCGAAATTCGCACCGACCGGCATAGCTACAGCTTTGATCTCGTGGTGCTTCCGCTGAAGTCGAAGTTCGGCAATGACCGCGTGATGTATCGCGTGACTTTCGTCTATCCGGACGAGTTGGAGAAGCAGGCGTCGGGGGAGTCGGATGCCGAGTTGGTTGCGAAGCGCCTAGCGCAGCCGGTGACCGTGCGTAACGCTCGGTATTCGATGCAGGTGATGCCGAGATCGGACGACATCGCGCCGACCGCGGCATGGGACGACGGACGTTTTACGTATCTGCGTATTCCGAACAACCGGCGCATGCCGGCGATTTTCCGGGTGGCCGACGACGGTACGGAAAGCGTGGTCGACAAGCACGTCGACGGTGACACGATCGTCGTACACGAGGTGGCGAAGCGATTCGTGCTGCGGCTCGCACGGGAGGTCGTTGGAATCTGGAATGACGCCTACGACATCGACGGCGTGCCGGCTCATGACGGCACGACGGTCAACGGGGTGAAGCGCATTCTGCGGAGCCATCACGATGAATGACGATACCCCGGACAACGTGATTGAGCCAGACGATGGCGCCGACCGTCAGTCTGAAGATGGCCAGAACGCGAGCGCATCAAATGCGTCGGCTGATCGCGGTATGCCAGCGTTGGGGCAATACCGTGGTGCACGCCCGCGCGCCTGGTGGCTGACGCCAATCGTGATCGTGCTGATCGTTGGGGTAGGCGCCGTCTGGACCGTGCACGGTTTTCTCGCGCGGCACGATGCCGAAGCGAAGGCGCGGCGCGATTCGATGGCAGGTACGTCTTCCCAGGGGCGCAGGTTCAACGATCTGCCCGCGTCGTCGGCCGGTAGTGCCGCTTCGGCAACGGTACCAGCAAGCGCGATTGCCGTACGCCCCGCATCGAATTCAGGCGTGGTCACGCCTGCTCGCATCGCACACGCTGCGACACCTCACAGCTATTACGATGCGCCACTGCTTGCAACGGGCGGTGGACAGGAACCCGCGGGTGCGGGGCCAGGCGTGCCGGGGTTGGTTGGCGCACCTTTCCCGCTTGCCGCCGGCGTAAACGGCGGTGCAGGCGCGTCAGCTCAAGGTTCGGGGCAGATGGGGGGCGGGCTTGCTCAGGCACTGATGCCGACCGTGACACCGCGTGTTCAGGCTGGGACGCTCGGCAATCGGAGTCTGGTGCTTGCGCAGGGCGCCAAGATCGACTGCGCGGGCGATACGGCGTTTGATTCGACCGAGGCTGGCTTGTCGACCTGCACGGTCACCAAGAACGTGTATTCCGACGATGGCAACGTCGTGCTGATTGAACGGGGTTCGCAGATCAACAGCCAGTATCGCTCGAACATGTCTCCGGGACAGAAGCGGGTATTCGTGCTGTCGGCCCGTATTAAGACACCCAACGGTGTCACGGTCGAGATCGATTCACCGGCGGCCGACGCACTCGGCCGCATGGGCATCGATGGCTACGTGGACAACCACTGGAATCAGCGCATTGGGGCAGCAATGCTGCTTGGCGTTACCCAGGACGCGATCGGCTATCTATCGACGCGCGGTGGCAACACCAACGGATCGGTGGTGTTCCAGAGCACACAACAGCAGGGCAACGACATGGCCACGCGCGTGCTCGACAGCACGATCGGTATCCCACCGACTCTCACCCAGAACCAGGGCGCGGAGTTCACGATCGTGATTGCACGTGATCTGGACTTCGGATCGGTCTATGCCCTGCAGTCGGAGGGCACGCGATGATGATTCATTCGCCCCTGCTAGATGCATCGCGCGACATGGTGCTGGCTCGGTTGCCCGACGACGCATCCGTGCGCGAACTGATGCGACCGTTCGTGCCACTGCTCGACGATCCCCATGTGACTGAACTGGTGATCAATCGGCCGCAGCGCGTATTGACCGAGAACTCGCTTGGCTGGCACGGCTACGACTACGCCGATCTCGATTTCGACCGGTTGATGTCATTCGCGGTGTCAGTCGCTACCCTAACCAACCAGGAAGTGTCGTCGCAGCATCCGATTCTGTCGGCACTGTTGCCAGACGACGCACGTATCCAGATCGTGGTTCCGCCGGTCGTGCAGGCGCGGACGGTGTCGGTCACGATTCGCCGTCCGTCCGCAGACGGAAAGACGCTCGATACGTGTCGCGACGAGGGATTGTTCGACGCTACGGTATGGCGTAGGCCGGACGGGCTCGATTCAGCTTTGGCGGACTTGCCCATCGAAGACCGCAATCTCGTCCGGTGCCTGGAAGAGCATGACTGGTGCACCTTCTTCGAGCGCGCTGTCACGGGCAAACGCAACATCGCAGTGGTCGGCAATACAGGGTCCGGCAAGACCAGTTTCATGAAGACCCTGTGTCGCTCGATTCCTGCGACTGAGCGGGTCGTGACGATCGAGGACGTTCGTGAGCTATTCATCCGGCACATTGAGAACTGCGTACATCTTCTATACAGCAAGGGCGGCCATGGCCACGCGCAGGTGACGCCTGCGGACCTGATTGCATGCGCGATGCGCATGCGTCCGGATCGCGTGCTGTTGGCAGAACTGCGTGGTGCCGAAGCCTACGACTTCCTGAAACTGCTGACGACGGGGCACGCAGGGTCGATCACGAGCTTTCACGCGCCCAATGTGACCGTCGCGATCGAGCGATTCGCGCTGATGGCAAAGGAGCATCCGGAGGCCGCCGCCTGGGACGATGCCGCACTCAAGAGGTTGTTGTTCCTGACAGTTGATGTCGTCGTGCACATGGAGTCACGCCCGGTGTTCGACGCAGAGGGTAACCAGACCGGCAGGCTGTGGGGCATGACCGAAGTGTGGTTCGATCCGGGGTGCAAGGCGCGCACCGCGTTTGTATAGGGGGCGACCATGGACCATCCGTCTTTGCCTTTGCGCCAGCATATTCGGACAGCTGGAGTGACGTTGGTCGCGCTAGCTTGCCTGATGGCCGGACTGACAGCGTCACTCTGGTTTGCTTCGTTCCTCCTCTACGCCAGCCTACGCATTAATCCGCTGCACGCGGGACTGTGGGGTTGGCTCGATGCGTTGCTGATGTGGCGAGACGGACTGATGCCGAACGTCGGGGGCAAGCTGGTGGTGGCAGCGCTGTTTGGCGTATTCGTGTCTTTGGGTGGTCCGGTATTGGGCGTCCATGCGCTTTGGGTGAGCTCGCGTCGACGTCATCTCTATGGCAGTGCGCGTTTTGCGAACGAGGCTGAAATTCGGCGGGCGGGGTTGCTATGACGACGCACGCCCACCTCAATACGTCGCCTGCGATTGTCGTGGGGGTATGGCGCGGCCGCTATCTGCGGTTTGCCGGTCAGCAGTTCGTGTTACTTGCTGCACCTGCCCGCTCCGGCAAGGGCGTCGGCGTGGTGATCCCGAATCTTCTCACCTTTCCAGATTCGGTGGTGGTGCTCGACATCAAGCAGGAAAACTATGCGGCCACAGCTGGCTTCCGTCGCGCGAATGGGCAGGATGTGTTTCTGTTCAATCCGTTTGCCGAAGATGGCCGGACACACCGCTACAACCCACTGTCGGCGATCTCCGATGGCTTGTTCCGGGTGGGCGACGTTCTCGCGATCGGCTATGCACTGTATCCACCGGGCGGCCACGACGATTTCTGGAAAGATCAGGCGCGAAATCTGTTCCTCGGCATTGTGCTTCTGCTGTGCGAATGGCGCGATGCGCATCGGGCTGGCAAGGACGCGTCGACTCCCGATTTTTCCGTCACGATGGGAGAAGTGCTGCGGCAGTCGTCGGGCAATGGCATGCCGGTCAAAACCTATTTTCAGCGAGCGCTGGTCCGGCATCGTGGTTTGCTCTCGGGGCAGTGCGTGGATGCGCTGAATCGCTTCCTGTCCAATGACGACAAGGTGCTGGCGAGCGTGTTGGCGACCTTCAATGCGCCGCTGACGATCTGGGCCAATCCGATTGTCGACGCAGCAACGAGCGCGAACGATTTTGATCTGCGTGATCTGCGGCGCCGACGTATTTCCATCTATATCGGTGTCACACCCGATCATCTGTCGGAAGCGGCCCTGATCGTGAATTTGCTCTTCTCGCAGATTATCAACTTGAACACGAAGCAGCTGCCCGAAGCCGATCCTACGCTCAAGTTCCAGTGCCTGCTTTTGTTCGATGAGATGACGGCAATCGGAAAGATCCACATTCTTCCGCGCGCTATTGCCTATATGCCGGGTTTCAACCTGCGCGTGCTGTCGATCGTGCAATCGATCGCGCAATTCGAATCCGTTTACGGGCGATCCGATGCCCGTACCATCATCACGAACCACGCGATGCAGATCCTCTATGCGCCGCGCGAGCAGAAGGACGCGAACGAATACTCGGAAATGCTCGGTACGTTCACCGACCAGTCGCGCAGTGTGAGCCGCCCCAATGCATTCTTTGGTGGCCGGGGTGGCTCAAGCGAAAGCGTGTCCGAACAGCGCCGGCCGTTGCTGTTGCCGCAGGAGTTGAAGGAACTGGAGCGAGATAAGGAAATCATCTTGCTCGAAAACACCAAGCCGATTTTGGCCGACAAGATTTGCTATTGGCGCGATCCCGAGTTTGCGTCTCGTGTCGTGCCCGCGCCGTCCGTACCTGCCCTGAACATGGCGCATTTCTCTGCAGTGGTCGAGCGCCGATTGCGCGACCTGAATCCTGATGAGCTCGACCCGGAGGGTTCGGGGCTCATCCATTTTCCGCACGAGTACCTGGAAGTATTGCAGGCGTGGAATCCGCGTGATCTACCGCCGAATCTGGCCGACATCAGCGAGGAGGAGGCTGTGGCCTACGTGGACCAGCATTTCATGCTGCTGGGCGTGCCGGTCAGTAAGGTTGAGCAGGCGAGACGTTACCTGAGCGTGAATGATCTTGACGTGGCTGAGCTCGATTTTGTTGAACCGGCGCGCCAGGGAGCCATGGGCGGTCCGCCAGTCGTCGGAGCCCGGCAATGACGACACCACCCTATGTGCATGATGCAGACCGCGCACGTGCAGCACTCGCCGTCATTCCGGCTGACGACTACCAGACATGGGTCGACATGGCGTTCGCGCTCAAGCAGGGCTTCGGTGATGAAGGTTTTGAAATTTGGGACGCATGGAGCCGGACCGCAGCCAACTACAACGAGCGTGCGGCCCGGACCACATGGCGTTCGGCCAGTGCTTCGGGTGGCAAGACGCTCGCTACGCTTTTCTGGCAGGCACGTCAGCACGGCTTCGATCTGAAGCGGGCGAATTATCCGGATCGCATGACTGCCGTACTGGCGGCGTCCCCCGAGGTGTTGGCTCAGCGCGCACGGGAGGAGGCGCAACTGCAAGCACGTCACGCAGCTGTTGCCCACGAGGCCGCATCAATTTGGCAGTGGGCTCGGCCAGTCGGCCCGGAGCATCCCTATCTTGTACGTAAGCACCTTGACCCTGCATACACGTTGCGTGAGCTCGATGCACTTGAACTCCGTGCGCTGCTTGGCTACCTGCCGGTCAGCGAGGAAATAGCGCTGAGTGGACGCGTTTTGATTGTGCCGGTCTGGAACGGATCGATCTCGACGCTCGAACTGATCGACGAACACGGTTGCAAATCGTCCCTAGCTGGCGGCGCGAAGAGAGGGGGCTATTGGACGACGGAGCCGATATGGGTTCCGGCCAGCGCGCCCTCGCGGGTTCTAATCGCGGAAGGTATGGCGACAGCATTGGCGGCTTCAAGAGCCACAGGCTGGTTCGCGGCGGCGGCGCTGTCCAGCGGAAATCTAGGGCTGGTAGCGCAGAGCTTGCGTGAACAGTATCCCGCGGCGGAACTGATCGTGCTAGGTGAACTGGGTAGTGGCGAGGTGCCCGCTCGCCGTGCGGCGCAAGATGTGAGGGCACATCTGGTTTGGCCACGATTCGCCGCAGAGGCATGCATCCACGACACGGTACCGAACGACTTCAGTGACATGGTGGTACTGAGCGGATTTGAAGCGGTCGGCGAATACCTGCGCGCAGCGGTCCGTTCCGTTGTAAGGGCAGATGGTCAATCGGAAATCTCCACCGAATCCGGTGTGAATGTGGTTGAGGTGAATGAGCATGAGGAGGGCGGGAAAATGAGCAACGTCAAGGAAAAGGTGGTGGCAGAAGATGGCGGTACGTCGCGTCGCCGGCCTGCAAAGCGCGGTGCCCCGAAACAGGCCGCACCGGATGTGTCGGCAACGGATAGCGCATCCGGTTCGGCATCACCCTCGGCGGATTCTCCTCCGAACGTTCTGCCGGTTGCGACATCATCGGCTGCCGATCCACCTCGATTCGCGTCACCGCGTCCGTTAATCGGTGAGCCGTTGTTTGGCGCGGGTGACGTTCCAAACGAGGTCAAGGCGCTAGCGGAACATCGGTTTGGCTCACCGCTCAAGATGGGTACGCCGCGCGAAAACGGTGGCCCCTATCGGGGGGAGGTGTTCAACACGGAACACTATCTGATCCAGCAGGTCGCGACACGCAGTGTCGTGTTCCACCGCAAGGATCGGCTGACGTTTGTATCCGGTCGTCTGAAATGGATGGATGAAAACGCCCGGCTGAACGGATCCGAGTTGCAAGTGGGTTATGACGGCGGCCAGGCGAAGGTCTATCCGTGGGACCGGGCGCGCGATCTGCTGGAACGTATGGTCGGTTCGCTGAAGAAGTCGGCACGCGAGTTGAATTACAGCCCCAATCTGGAGGCGATGCTCGATCAGTTGCAGGCGAGATCTTGGACACGCATCCGCGAAGCGCGTGCGGCCGCACTCGAGAAGTCGCGAGAACAGGAAGCGTCTCGCGAAGCCGGTTCAATGCCCGACCGATAAGGCATACCAGCATCGCGCCGACATTCAACCCCGATCTCTAGCATGCGAGGTGTCACATGGCTCTGAGAACTTCCGCGGACGAAGCCGATCCGGTTATCAACGTGATCGAACAGGATTTGCCGGTCAACAATGGCGGACCGGCTGGGTCGGACGAACGTCTGGGCAGGCTCGAATCGGCAGCAATTGCTGCCGTATCGGCTCGGCGCCGACGTGAGTTCGATGCCGCTCGGGCGAGATTGCGGGAGCAGGCAATCCGCGACGATGCCGCTACGTTAAGGCGGGCCGAGACTCGGTCGCCGAGCGGGACGCCGACCGACATGGACGCGACTAGTATGCCGCTCGACCAACCTCCCGAACGCGTACGCAAGCGTTACTTGCGCGCGGGCAATCAGTATTTCCTGAAGGACGCACCGTATCAACTCGCGTTCGAAGATTTAGGGCCATATCTCGTCACCGAGCACAACCGGCCGGACGTGGTCGAATCGATGATTGACATGGTGCATGCGAAATCGTGGCGGCGTATTCGTGTTTCGGGTCACGAGGTGTTTCGTAGCGAGGCGTGGTTGCAGGGCACGCTGCTTGGTATTGAAGTGAGCGGCTACGAGCCGAAGGCGGCAGATCTGGCGCGGCTGACAGGTGCACGGCAGGCAAGGTTGGACAATCGCATCGAGGTGGTCGCGCAAGTCGGGGCGCCAACTGCTGCTAGTGCGCCGGCTCTCGCAGAGAGTCAGGCCATGGTTTTGAGCGCATCCGGAGTCAACGTAGGCGAGAATCGTAACGAAGATTCTTCAGCCCCTTCGGTCCGAGCATCTGTGTCGGAACCGCCTATTCCTGAAGGCAGCCGCGGCGCTGCAAACGACGAAGCCGATATCCCTCGACAATACGTCGGAGAACTGCTCGAGCATGGCGATGCCCCGTATCAGCACAATCCAGCGCGCAGCGACTCGTACTACGTGGTATTTCGCGATGTGGCGGGCGTCGACCAGGTCGTGTGGGGTGTGGATCTCGAGCGTGCGGTGCGTGAGGCGAATGCCAAGATCGGGCAGCACGTGACACTCGAAAATCTCGGCAAACGCCTCGTCACCGTGCGAATGCCGATCCTGAATGACGAAGGAAGTGTGATCGGTGAAGAAGAGAAGGTCGTGCATCGCAATACCTGGCAGGTAGAGATCGTGCAGCGGGGCCATGACGTTGCAGTCTCACAGAAACCGGACCATCCGCAGGCCGACGAAGCCCGATCTATAGATTCACTCGGTGCTCCAGTCCATGAGACAGCGCTGCACGGCAGGCACGATGTGCGCCATTTGGGCGGCGAGCGGGCATTGCATGTGGCCGTGCTGACGGCCGCCATGCGCGAACAGGGTTTCAGCGAGCGCTCCGTTACCCGAGTGCGGCAGCACGCTGAACGCATGCTGGCGGCGTTCCAGCGCGAAGGCACTCCGCTCCCGGTGCCGAAGGTGTTCGATCCGAGCGCGCCATCGGGCCGGAATCGTCGCAAGCATCAGGCTCCCGAACGCACGCCAGCCCGCGAACTCAAGCCCACGCCGGCCGAGCCGTCGCGATCATCACCTTCTCGCTGAGGTGAATCGTGGTCGTGCGCGAGCGTTTGTGCGTCGAACTCGGGGCAGTCAGGTTGCGCTGGGACGACTGGTGCGCTCGCCGAGGTTTGACGACGGGCGAGGGCGTGCGTCAGTTGATCGCAACGGCTATTGGCGACGATGCGAACGGCGAGTCCGGCACAACCATGTGGCGCTTGCCTCGACCCGTCGTTGGGGAGCCTCGCCATCGCATCGAAATCCGACTAACCGGGGCGGAGCTGAATGCGGTTGAGCGGCGCGCCGCAGCAATGGGCCTGCGCAGTAATCGCTGGATCGTATCGTTGGTTCGGGCGCAATTGAGCCGGGAACCGCAGTTGGGTGAGCCCGAGTTGAATGCACTCTTCGTATCAAACCAGCGACTTGCTGAGATCGGCCGTTTGTTGCGCAAACTTGCACGTGCCGACGAAAGCGAGCCAGTGCGCCGAGATTTGATGTTCGAATGGGTGGAGTTGCGAAAGTGCATTGATGAACACCTGCGTACGACGACCGCGATCATGCGTGCGAACCTTGATCGATGGAGCCGCTGATATGCCATACCCGAAAATCTACATCGACGCGATGCTCGTGAACTGGGGCGATCGCCTGTTTCATGATCCGCTACGACATGCGCAAGCGCCGCGACTCTCACATGTGGGCATTCGCGACGCTGCCGCTCGCATGCGCGCGCAGGTCGCCCGCACGCTCAGGCGCTCACCGGAAGTCATGGTCAAGATTACGAACAAGGCGGCGAGTGCGCAGGGCATGGGAGCCGTACGTCGACACCTGCGATATATCTCTCGTAACGGCAGGATCGAACTGGAGGATCAGAATGGTGACCGGATTGACGGCAAGGATGGGCTGAGCGATCTCACGAAGACCTGGCAACTCGGTGGGTGGGGCATCCCCGAGACCAGCACGCGCCGCGAGACTTTCAACATCCTGCTGTCGATGCCACCGGGAACGGATCGGAAGGCAGTGCGCGATGCGGCGCGAGATTTCGCGATGCTCGAGTTCGGAGACGGCAGGGCGTACGTTTTTGCCGTACACAATGACGAAGCACATCCGCATGTGCATCTGAGTGTACAGGTGCGTGGTCCGGACGGCCATCGCCTGAATCCCCGTCACAAGGATCTGCAGCGATGGCGCGAGCGTTTTGCTGAGAAACTGCGTAAGCATGGTGTCGAGGCGAATGCGACGCCGCGGCGTGTGCGCGGCGTGACGCAGCGCTACCCGAAGCCGGCTGTCGTCCATATGATTGCGCGCGGTGCAACACCGAGATACTGGACGCCAATGCCGACGGATGCGCAGCGCGACGCAGGATGGGCCGCGCAAGGTGGCGTATTTGCCGCCTGGCGAGAAATAGCCTACGCAATGGCGAGATCGCGCGAGCGTGAGGATCGTATGCTGGCAGTTGAAATGGCGTACTTCGTTGGGTCCATGCCGGTACAAAGAGATCGGCCAGTGAAAGCACGTAAGCCAAACGATGGGCGTGAGAAGCTGGGTCGGCAGGCTCCGGACGTAGATCGTGTCGATGCTATCCGGCGGGGCGTTGAGCGTTGATGGCCGGAAGGTATGCGTTCACTCACTCCTCCTTCGGCTTTGGCCCCTACATATTGCCTAGGTCACTGAACCTGTCCGCATTTTTGTGGGCGAGGCGGTTGAACAACGCGTTATCCACGCGCCTGCATAAATCGCTCGCCGAACAGGATAGCAAACTGGTTCATCGCTGATTATATGAACGCCTCCCGTTTGCGAAGGTTTTTCGTGTGTGCTGACTACGACAGGATGGGTTGCAGCTTTATATCCGGGCTTGTTGCAG
>NZ_JAAGPO010000330.1:0-6333 GCF_017104825.1 Burkholderia sp. Ac-20345
TGCCCTGACCGCCGAGGCCGCCGGCCGGCATGCCCGCGCCATCGCCCGACTGCGCACCCTGCATGTACGGCGGCAGCGGCGGCAATTGCGGCACGCCGCCGCGCCCGCCGCCGAGATCCGTCATCGGTGCGGCGCGGCTGATCGGCTTGCCGACGGTCGTCTGCGACGCGCGCTTGCCGTCGCCCGGGTGATACATCCGGTTCAGCAGCGACGCGACGCCCGGCATCGTCACCGTCGTGCCGTCGACGTTGACGTCGCGGTCGGCGGCCCACGCGTGCTTCAGCGAGAACACGCGGATCGTCGTGCCGCCCGTGCGCGCGGAATTCTCGTCGAGCCGCGCGGCGACGCTCGTCACGAGCTCGACATAGCGCGGCGGCCCCGCGACGAGCGCGGTGCGCTGCTGCGCGTTGTAGGTGACCGGATAGCGCGGATCGGCGACCTTCATCTGCTCGAGCAGGTCCCGCAGATCGCCCATGTTCGCGTGATCGAGCTTGACGAGCGTGCTCTTCATGTCGCTCGCGGGCGTCACGTACAGCACGGTGCCGTCGTAGTACCAGACGAATCCGAACGACGCGGAGAGCGTGTCGAGGAAGCGCTGCGGCGACATCTTCATCTTGCCGCTGACGGCGCCGCTCACGCCGGGCGCGACGTTCGCCGCGATGTTCTGGCTCGCGGAGAGGTCGCGCAGGACGTCCTTCACGTCCTTGCCTTCCGCCGCGTACTGGATTTCGGTGCTGCGCCAGCGGATCGGCGCGGCATCGACGGAAAGGCTCGCAAGCGAGCACATCAGGGACAGAAAAATGGAAATCTTGGCCTTCATGGGTCCGTCCGGTGAGGACGCGCGGCCGTCGGTCGGACAGGCGCGCGCCGCGAATGGGAGACCCGTGCAGTTAACCGCATCCGGGCGCGGCGGCGGCCGCGCGCGGCGAAGGTCCGTTCAATAGAACGAATTGATGGTCCAGCCGGTTGCGAGCGGCGTCTGAAGGAAGGTCTGGCCGCCGCCGCAATAGGAGGACGTCCACGGCGTCTTCGCGTAGCCGTCATACGTCGCCCATTTGCTCGAAAGCCTGACCGTGTATCCGCTGCGCGGCTCGGCGGCCACGTTCAGCGTGACGTTGATCGTCGCGGCGTCTTCGCGCAATTTCGACGACTGCGCCTCGTTGTGCGCGATCACCTTGTCGCCCTGACGGTCGATGACTTCGACGACCAGGCGCATCTGCCCTTCCCGCCCCTTCTGGTCGCAGGTCGCATAGCTCATGTGCATGTATGCGCTCACCGCAATCAGCCCATTGTTGTCGAGCTTCACCGGCCGGTCGATCGTGTACGTATACGTGCCGTCCCGTTCGTAGGTGATGAGCGGCGGATTCGGATACCCGCCACGGTAGGTGAACCCGCACGAAAAATCACTCGCGCCAGGCGTCTCCATCAGGATCGCGCATGCCGTGTCGGTGCCGCCGATCTTGATCCCTGACTGCGGCAGCCACTTGCCGTCTTGGCACGACAGCACTTGTCCGTCCTGGCCCATCGATACGAGGCCGGCAGTTGGACGATTCTTGTCGGGCGCGCACGGCGTGTTGACGACGACACGCCCGGTGATCTCGTACTGGTTCGCGGAAACGACGCCGGGCACGATCAGGTTGTCGTTCTGATCGACCGCGAGCGCCTGCCAGGCGGCGCCCGTCCACGCGTAGGCACGGAATTTGTCGAGCGTGAGGCGCACGTCGCCTTTCTGGTTCGATGCATCGGTGGGCAGATCGTTGGTCCTTTCGACAGGATCCTTCCAGTGGCCGCCAGCGCCGCGCCACACGCCACTCTTGCAGCTCAGCAGATTGCCGAATGCGTCCGCGCCAAGCTTGCCGTTCGTGAAGTTGCCGGCCGTTCCGCAGTTCGCCGCGTCGGGGTTGCCGTCCGTGAACGTGTGCGTGAGCCAGATCGGCACCTGCATCGCGTTCGCCTCCGGATGGCCGCTGACGCCAACGCGGTACAGGTAATCGCTGTTGATCTGCTGGCCCGGGCCGTTGAAGAAGATCTCGTTCGCGAGGTGACCCACATTCGGCGGCGTGGCGCCGTTCGGATCGCAGGTTGGCGAGCTGCCGCCGAGAAACGTGCCGAGCGGCATCCGCCACGCGTCGAATGCGCCGCGCACTTCATTCGGAAACGCCCTGCTGATCGAACCGCCGCCCGGCCCCGCACTCGCGGCGACGAGCCCGAGTTCCTTGTCGCCGATCGTCTCGCCGCCGGTCGTCACGACCAGCGCGTCGAGCCCGGTGCCGAGTGCGCTCCGCTTGACGAGTACGCACGTGTTCTGGCCGTATGCATTCGTCGGCCGAAGTGCTGCAGGCAGATCATTCGTCGCCTGCAGATCGGCAAGCTTCATCACGATGGGCGTTTGTTTGTTCGCGCGCTGCAGCCAGGTATCGTAATCGCGCTTCAACGCCCGCGTGGCGGCGGCCGTCACCTGCGCCTGGTATTGCGCAGCCTGCTCCGCACGCACGTCGTCCAGCGACGAATCCATCATCATCGCGATGCCGGCGAGCATCACTGCGGCGATCGCCAGCGCGCCGAGCACCTCGATCAGCGCGATGCCGCGCGCGCGGCGACGGGAAGACTTGAAATGCATCAGTACGCTTGCCCCATCCAGACCGGCATGCCGTTCGCAATCTTCAACCCGGCTGGCAGCGGCACGCCGCTCACCGGCGCGTTCGGATTCGCGTTGCCGGGGCGCACGACCGCATTGCGATACGCGACGCCCGCGAACAGCGAACCGTCGGCGAGCGTCGTGATTTCGCCGATGATATTGACGGACGGCGCCGCCGACGCATACGCGACGACGGTGCCGTCCATGACGTAGTTGCGCCATAGCGGGTTCGCGCCCGGATACCAGGTCGGAAACGGCAGCCGCGTATTTGGCACCGTGCCACGTGTGCCGGGATGCACGCGCGCGTAGTCGAGCGTCGCCTGCCGGTAGATGGCGAGGTTTTCGGCAAGCGCCTGCGCGGTGCGCGCCGGTTGCAGCGCTGGAATGGCGGACGGGTCATGCAGCGTCGCATAGACAGCGGCGATCGACGCGAAGGCCAGTGCGGCGGCGAGGGCGTACATAAGTGACGTGGCCGATAGCGAATGAGTCTGGTGGTGTCAGTTCGACGTCCAGACGATGGTGGCGCTATCGGTGCAAGCGCCCGTCGCAGCGGTCGGCGAGACCGGATAATCGACGGACGTGTTGCTGATCTTCGCCGATTTCCAGTTTCCGCCGGCCGTCAACGTATTGACGCAGACTTCTCTCGGCACGTTCGTGTAAGTGACTGTGAAAGTCTGCGTCGCACCGGTCACGGTCACAGTCCCTCCCCACGTATTCGAAACACCGCCTTTGCCGTCCTGTGTCAGCGTCGCCGGAAACACCTTCGCCGCACTCAAATTCGCGTTCATCGTATCCGTGCCGTAGTTGTTCACCTGCCCCATGTAAAGCTTTTTTGTGCCCGTCTGAATCGCATTCAGATCCTCGGTCAGCCGATTCGTATTCGCGCTCGAGAACGCCGACCCGAGCAGCGCGATCGCGCCGACGATCACGATCGCCGCGACGCCCAGATACGCGATGCTCTCGAGCAGCGACGCACCGCGCTCCTTGCGGTGCCTCCGGCAGAACGCCGGTGTGTGTCGATAGGTGGGAGGGTTGGTGAGTGGTTTCATAGTGTGTTCTCCTGAATTGAAAATGCGCGACGTCAATGCATCGCGCGCGTCATCGCGGCGATTTCCTGCTGGATGCCGAAGAAGCCCGTCACGAGCCAGCCGATCACCATCGCGAGCGCGACGATCGCGACGCCGTTAAGCACGCGCATCTGCGCGGTAATCCGCGCGACGCCCTCTTCGAGCCATTCGTCGGCGAGCATCTTGAGTGCCGCGTCGAAGCCGCGGTATTCGGCGTAGATGCACAAATCCTCGACGATCTCGCGCGACGGAAACTGATAACCGGCGTTGCGCAGCGCCTCGCCGGCGTTGAGGCCCGACTTCACGCCGACCAGCGTGTCGTCGATCCGCTCGCGCAGCCACGGCTCCGCGACCGCGCCGATCTTGAGCAGCGCCCTCTCGACCGTGACGCCCGACGCCTGCAGCACCGAGAACGCGATCAGGAAGCCGCTGCCCGTGACGAGCCGGTAGATCGAATAAGGCGGCACGCGATCCGCGTAGATCCGCAGCGGCCCGCGCCAGCGCGGCAGCGACCACGCGAGCGCGGCGAGCACCGCGACGAGCGCCGCGACGACGACGGGCATCCAGCCCTGCACGAACAGCGACATCAGGTACAGCGAGCGAGCGGCGCCGCGCCAGTGCGTCGGATCGGCGATCAGCGCGAACTTCGGGATCACGTGCGTGCCGAACAGGTACAGATAGCCGATCACCATCACGACGAGCCCGACCGGATACGCGACGCCGCCCGTGACTGCGCGGCGGATCTTGCGGCTCGACTGCACGATGTCGGCAACCGACACGAGCGCGTCCTCGATGTGCCCCGCCTGCTCGCCCGCCGCGACGATCATCTGCTCCGTCGCGGGTACCCATGCCTCCATCGCCTCCGACAGCATCCGGCCGTTCTGCACGGCGAGCCGCCAGTCGGACAGCACGATCGCGAGCGGCTCGCGCGGCTTGCTCCCTTCCCTCGACGCGCGCCATTCGAGTTCCTCCAGCACCTTGAGGAGCGGCACCCCGTTGCCGAGCATCTTCGCGATCTTCCGATAGACGCGCAGCCGCTCGTCGGCATTCAGGCAGAACTTCGCCCAGCGGCGATTCAGCTCAAGTGCCATAGCTGAATCCGACGAGCGACAGTTGCTGTCGCGCTTCGCCCGCAACCGGCGCGAGCGCGCCGACGACGCGCTCGACGCCGCGCGGATCGACGAGCCCCGCCGCGACCTTGCGAAGCGCGTGCTCGCCAAGCGTCATCCCGCCGCGCGTGGTGGTCCAGTACTCGAGCGCGCCGACCTTGTCGCCGTCGCGCAGGAATTCGAACAGCCGCGCATCGGGCAGGATCACTTCGGCGACGACGGTGCGGCCGATCGTGCCGACCGTGCGGCAGTGCTCGCAGCCATCGCCTGCGATGCACACGTCGTGCATCCGGCTGTCGAGCGCGAGCCGCAGCCGCGCGAACAGGCCCGGCTCGATCCGGTCCGGATGGTCGACGAGCCGCAGCTTGCAATGCGGACACAGCAGCTTCACGAGACGCTGGCTGATGAGCCCCGAGATCACCGTGTGATCAGTGACCATCCGCGCGTGCAGGCCTAGATCGATCAGGCGGTCGGCGATCGCGAGCGCACTGTTCGCGTGCACCGTCGTCCACACCTGGTGGCCCGTCATCGACGCGCGCAGCGCCGTCTGCCCGGACGCGCGGTCGCGGACCTCGCCGATCATGATCGTGTCCGGATCGAGCCGCATCGCGTTCGTGATCGCCGCCGCGAACGCGAGCGCGCGCGCGTCCTCGGTCGGCGCGTTCGCGACGGGCGTCTGCACCGCGCCGTCGATCGGATATTCGATCGGGTCCTCGACCGTGATCACGTGCAGGCTGCCGCGCGACTCGTCGATCTGAGCGGCGAGCATCCGCTGCAGCGTCGTCGATTTGCCGGAACCCGTCGGGCCGCTAATGATGTTCATCCCGTGCGGCTGTGCCCGCAGCGCACGGAACGCCGCGACGTGCTCGGGCGCGAAGCCGAGCGCCGCGAGATCGGTCGCGTCGCCCGCATCGTTGTACAGGAGCCGCAGCACCATCAGGCTGCCTTCGTTGGTCGGCGTCGTCGCGATCCGCACGCCGTACAGATCGTCCGGCAGCTTGTCGCGGTCGCCAATGCTCGCGTCCTGACGTTCGCTCGGCCGGTAGCTGTTGTCCGACACGGTCGTCATCGCGCCGTACAGCGTCGCGAGCAGCCGCTCGCCGTGCTCGCGCGTATGCTCGTTCACGCGCATGAGCTCGTTGTGGATCCGGAAGTAGACCTCGGTGCTGAAGCGGCGCACGCGGATATGGATGTCCGATGCGCGCTCGCGGCACGCGCGGCCGATCAGCTCCTTCGCGAGCACCTGCATCACCGTGTGATCGAGCCGCTCGCCGCCGCCCGCGGCGTTCTGCCGGTATGCCTCGCGCACCTGCATCAGCGTCGCGGGCGTCGGCCGGTACGGCCGGCCCATCCGGTCAAGCCGCGCGCGATACGACAGCACGAACGGATTCATCTCGTGGCCGTCGGCAATCAGGAGACACCCGTCGTCGAGCAGGCAGACGAACTTGCGTTCCTCGACGCTCGCGGCGAAGTCGCCCGCTTCGCTGACGGCGCGCGGGCCGCGCGGCGGCGCGGCATC
>NZ_JAAGPO010000331.1:0-6352 GCF_017104825.1 Burkholderia sp. Ac-20345
TCCCGGCGGCTCCACCGTGACGACCGCACTGGCCGGCTGCGAATTGACGGCCGCCCGCACCGTGACCTTGCCGCCGAGCGTGACGCCGGCCGGCAGCGGCACGCTCCACTGGCCGGTACGCCCCGCGAGCGCATAGCCGAGCAGGCCGTGCGTGAGCGGATACGTGCGGCCGTCGCCGGTCACGAGTTCGACCGATGCCAGTTGCGCGCGCCGCGTGCCGCCGTTGCGCACCCGCAGCACCCAGCCACCGTTGCCGCGCAGCAGCGCCCAGTCGAGCTGCGGCGCGCCGTTGGTGGCGGGCTCGACGAACACCGGAATCGAATAGCGCAGTCGGATCGCCACGCCGTTGGCCGGCGTTTCGCCGGGCTGCGGCAGCTCGTCGATCAGCAGCCGGTAGGTCTGCTCGGCGCCGGCAGGCGTGCGCGATGCGCGCACGACGCGGATCAGTTGTTCGGACTGCGTGCCGACTTGGATGAGCGGCGGGCTGGCCAGCAGATCCTGGGTGGGCGTCAGCGTGTCCTGGCCTTCGGCCTGGTCCCAGCGGAACACGCGCACCTGCCCGTACACGGGGCGCTCGCCCGGATTGCGCAGCGTGATGCCGGTGGCCGTGTCGTCGGTGCTGAATTCGATCGTGACCGGGGAAATCTGCAGCGACGCGGCGTGCGCGGCGCCGGCCGCACACAGCAGCGCGGCGAGCGTTCGACGTAATGCGGACATGGGGAGCAGTGCCGGTCAGAAGTAGACGGTTGCGGTGACGGTCGTCTGATAGGTGTCCGGCTTCGGCGTCGCCTGCGTGGGCACCTGGCCGTAGACGGTAATTGACTGCGCGGAGCCCGTGCCGGTGCCGGCCACGGTGTCGGTGCCTTGCGTGTTGCCCCAGATCGTCGTGCGCCCGGCATCCTGGTAGAGCTGGAAGCCGACGGTCGTCGACGTGTTGCCGGTCGTCGTGCCGGCCATCAGCCGGCTTGAGACGGTCGACCCCGTGACCGTGCCCGCGTCGAGACCGACGTTGTACGGCGTCGTGTTGGTGCAGGTGACGCTCACGGTCGTCTGCTGGTTGATCGCGGTGGCCAGCACCCCGCTGGTGCCGAAGGCGAGCGGGTTCGCGGCGATCGTGCAGTTCGGCTGCAGCGTCAGCGTGACGTTGAAGGTGGCGGTTGCGGTGCCGTTCGAATAGGTGGCGGCGTCGGCGGCGGGAATCGAAAGGCCGATTGACAGCGCGAGCGACAATGTCATGGAAGCGATGGCGACTTTCACACTGATCCCTCATCGATTGTTTTTTTCATTGGATTTATGCCGCGCTTCGCATGCCACGGTATCGCTGATGCTGATACGAATCGGCAAGTCTTTCAATCTTTAAATTTACGCTGTTTCATTTTGTTACATTTGATCGGGGTATCGATTGAATAAAGCCGGGGAGCGTTGCGATTTCCGATTTTTTCGTGATCAATTTGAACGAAATGTTATCCCGCGGCGCAGCAATGAAGGGTAATTAATACGGGGTTCGATACGATTTTTCGGCTGACTTGACGAGTTGAATCGGCTCGTGGGAATAGGTAATTAATTCGCTGAATGAAATAGAAGGGGTGGGGAATGAATCATTCGAATGGATTGAATCGATTTCGGTATTTCGTAAATTAATTGAATTCGGGGTGCTGCGGGATGGGTGATTATTCTTGATTTTTCCAGATTGAAGGGGTGTTGAATCGGAATCTATCGTTGAAAACGAAAACGACCGCATTGCGCGGCCGTGAGCGTGAGTCGAGATGGATCGGCGCTCCGGCATGCATCGCCGGCGCGCGACGTGTCGCGATTACGAATTCGCGGCGGCCGGTGCGCGGCGCTGCTGCGCGATCTGCAGGAAGACGAGCGCGAGTCCGGCCGCGGCGATCAGCCCGCCGACGAGCGGCACGGCCGCATAGCCGAAGCCCGCCGAGATCGCCGCGCCGCCGGCGGCCGCGCCGAGCGCGTTGCCTAGGTTGAACGCGCCGATGTTGACGGCCGACGCGAGGCCCGGCGCTTCGTGGGCCGCCCGCATCACGCGCATCTGCAGCGGCGGCACGACCGCGAACGTAGCGATTCCCCACACGAGCAGCGTGACGGCGGCACCGGCATGCGTGCTGGCGAGCACCGGGAACGCGACCATCGTGGCGATCAGCAGCAGCAGGAAACCGATCAGCGTGCCGTCGAGCGATCGGTCGGCCAGGCGACCGCCCGCGATGTTGCCGATCGAGAAGCCGACGCCGATCAGCACCAGCATCGCGGTCACGAAGCCGGGTGTCGCACCGGTCACGTGTTCGAGCGTTGGCGCGACATACGTGTAGAGCGTGAACATCGCGCCGGCGCCGAGCACGGTCGTCCCGAGTGCACCGAGCACGACGGGGCGCGTCAGCACCGAGAGTTCGGCGCGCAGGTCGGGCATCTTGCCGGCTTCGCCCTTCGGCAACGCGGCGAACAGCCCGGCGATCGCAACCAGCCCGAGGCCCGCGGTCGCCGCGAACGACATGCGCCAGCCGATGATCTGGCCGAGCCAGGTCGCGGCCGGCACGCCGCCGACGTTCGCGATCGTGAGGCCCATGAACATCGTCGCGACCGCGCTGGCCTGCTTTTCGCGCGGCACGAGGCTGGCCGCGACCACCGAGCCGAGCCCGAAGAATGCGCCGTGGTTGAGGCTCGTCACGAGACGGGCGAGCAGCAGCGTCGTGTAGCCCGGCGCGAACGCCGACAGCAGGTTGCCGATCGTGAAGATCGACATCAGCGCGATCAGCGCCGAGCGGCGCGACCAGCGCGCGAGCAGCAGCGTCATCAGCGGCGCGCCGACCATCACGCCGATCGCATAGGCGCTGATCAGCATGCCGGCTTGCGGAATCGATACGTGCACGCCGTCGGCGATCACGGGCAGCAGGCCCATCGGCGAGAACTCGGTCGTGCCGATGCCGAACGCACCGGCGGCGAGTGCCAGCAGCGGCAGCGCGGCGCTGCCGCCCGGGCGGGAAGGAGAGGAAGTCGTGGGGTTCACGCGATGAGCTCCTGTAGTCGAGGGACAAAGGCACGGGCCGTTGAGGACAGGACGAAGTGTGCCTGGATGACTTTTGCCGAAAAAGCCGTGTACGGACGAAATTATGTTGATTTCATCTCAACAATGCAGCGGGCGTGCGAAGCCCGCGTGCGGCACGGGCGAACGAGCGTCCTTTGCAAAAGTGGTTTGTCATGAAAAAGGTGCGGCGCTAGACCGGGAGATCGCGATCCATCGGCGCTTCGAGCCGGACTGACGGCCGACCGGCCCAGTGATCCGGAATTCGCCCGCTGACCGTCCGGCGACGCGCAGCCGCGCGGATCGGGCAGGCCCGTCAGGTGACGGGCATCATCCCGCGCGAGTATCGCATCATCGCCGGAAACCCTTTGCAGACAAGGTACACGGGCAAAAAAAGCCCCGACCACAGGGGGACCGTGACCGGGGCGGAAACGCATCCTCTCTTTGGCACGAGGGTTGGATGCGCGCGCAGTATATTTCGGCGCACGGCAATTCGAATCGGCGTTAAACGGCCGTTTTTGGTGTCAATTTAAAAACACCGGCGCTGCAGCGTCCGGCATCGTCGCGTCGAAAGCATTTTCGCGCGTAAGGTGTATTTGATTTGCCTGTTTAGGCGGCCAAAGCGACGGTTTGGCGGAGGGTGATTCCGCGCGTCAGACGCACTCCGAATCGTGCTGCCTGATTGCCGGAGATCCTCCGCCATCCGGTATCCGCTGCCCGGTCAGCTCGCTTCACCGGCCGCATCGCGCACGGCCTCGAGAAACCGCGCGACGACCGGCGACGGCGGCATTGCCGCACCGTCGAACACGAACTCGATGTCGAAGCGGCTCGCGAGCTCGTCGAGCGCGACGAGCCGGACCGTGTGCGGGCAGGTCGGCGACGCGCTTTCCGGCACGAACGCACAGCCCATTCCGGCCGCGACGAGGCCGATCAGCGTCGGAATGTCGCTGCCGACCTGCGCGATGCGCGGCGTGAAGCCGGCCTGCTGGCACTGTGCCATCAGGAACCGGTGGTGCGCGGCGGAGCGCTGCGCGTCGAACCAGACGAACGGCTCGTTCGCGACGTCGGCCAGCGTGCGCGGCGCGGTGAAGCGTCCGCCCGGCGGCGCGGGCATTGCGAGCACGAAGCGGTCGCTCAGCAGCCGCACGCCCGACAGGTGCGGCGCTTCGTCCCGACGCCACGCCATAATCCCGCCGTCGAGCTGGCCGCGCACCAGCGCGCTTGCCTGTTCGGCCGACAGCATTGGCGCGATCGACAGCTTCACGTCCGGACACGCGTCACGAAACGTCTTGAGGACGTTTGCAAAGACGGGCAGCGGCAGGCAGTTCGGCAATGCGCCGAGCCGCAGTTCGCCCAGTTGGCCGGCTGCGCTGCGCAATGCGCGCTCGCGGCTGTCCTGCAGCGTCGCGAGCAGGCCGGTCGCGTCTTGCAGGAAGCTTGTGCCGGCCGCCGTGAGCGTGACGCCCGTTGCGCGGCGGACCAGCAGCGGCGTGCCGATCGCGTCCTCGAGTTCGCGGATCTGTCGCGACAGCGCGGGCTGGACGATGCCGGCCGCGCGCGCGCCGGCCATCACGCTGCCTGCTTGTGCGACGGCCACGAAGTAGCGCAGGTGGCGTAATTCAATCTGGCGCATGCGGTATCCGTTCCGGTTCGATGATATACCTGTAGAGCATAGCAAATGCCATTCGATGGTATTGGAAAGCATGGGCGGCGTGCCGTACGATGACCGTCATTGCCGCTCGCATTCGCGGGTCGCGCGTGTTTCCTCCGTTCCCATTGGTCCCGTCCCATGCCGCTTCATATCCCGACTCCTTATATTCGCTCGCAAATCGCGTCCCGCCGGCTCGGCAGGACCGTCCGGCTGAAGCTCGATGCGCTGCAGCCGTCGGGCTCGTTCAAGCTGCGCGGTATCGGCGCCGTCTGCGAAGCGCGTCATGCGGCCGGCGCGCGGCGTTTCGTGTCGTCGTCGGGCGGTAACGCGGGCATCGCGGTCGCGTATTGCGGCCGCGAACTCGGCGTGCCGGTGCTCGTCGTCGTGCCGGAAAGCGCGTCGGCCCGCGCACGCGAGCTGATCCGCGTCGAGGGTGCGGAACTCGTCGTGCACGGCGCGAGCTGGGCCGAGGCGAACGCGTTCGCGCAGTCGGCGCTCGGCGAGCACGATGCGTTCGTGCATCCGTTCGACGACCGCGTGCTGTGGCAGGGCCACGCGACGATGATCGACGAGATGGCGGCGGTCGGCCCGAAGCCCGACGCGGTCGTGCTCGCGGTCGGCGGCGGCGGGCTGCTGTGTGGCGTGCTCGAAGGGCTGGCGCGCAACGGCTGGCATGACGTGCCGGTGGTCGCAGCCGAAACGGAAGGTGCCGACTGCTATGCGCGTTCGCTCGATCAGGGGCGCCCGGTCGAATTACCGGCGATCACGAGCATCGCGACATCGCTCGGTGCGAAGCGGCCGTGCGATGCGGCCGTCGAATGGGCGACACGGCACGAGATTCATCCGGTCGTCGTGTCCGACGCCGACGCGGTGGCAGCGTCGCTGCGATTCATCGACGAACACCGGATCGTCGTCGAGCCTGCTTGCGGTGCAGCGCTGGCTGCGCTCGAGCGGCCGGTGCCCGTGCTTGCGTCGGCGACGGATATCGCCGTGATCGTCTGCGGTGGCGTGACGGCGACCGTCGAGCAGATGCAGAAGCTGAGCGCGACGTTGCGGTAGGCGGGGTGGACGGCGCAAGCAGGTTTGTCGTGGGACGGCCTGATGGCGGTCGGCGACGGATATCGCCGTGATCGTCTGCGGTGGCGTGACGGCGACCGTCGAGCAGATGCAGAAGTTGAGCGCGACGTTGCGGTAGGCGGGGCGGGCTGCGCAAGCAGGTTTGTCGTGGGACGGCCGGATGGCGGGCGGCGACGGATATTGCCGTGATCGTCTGCGGTGGCGTGACGGTGACCGTCGAGCAGATGCAGACGCTGCACGCGACGTTGCGGTAGGCGGGGCGGGCGGCGCAAGTTGGCCTGTCGGGGAATCGCCGGACAGCCGTCGATCCCGGCGAACATGGACATCGGCTACACATGCCCGTTGCGAAGCGTCGACGCAATGTCGGCGACACGACGGGCGGGCAGCCCGCGGCGCGGAAATTCCTGTGAGGAATGACGGGGAAGGTTGCGTATCGTCGCGCTGCGCCGGGTGCGGCCGGTCGCGACGATACGGGCGGCCGGTCAGTTTGCGGCCGGGGCGCTCGCGCCGGACGGTGCGGACGATGCGACGGGGTTAGCAGCGGCCGGCGCGGGCGATGTGCCCGACGGTGCCGATGCCGATACGGGGGC
>NZ_JAAGPO010000332.1:0-240 GCF_017104825.1 Burkholderia sp. Ac-20345
TGTGATTAAAAAAAAAAAAAAAAAAAAAAAGTATAGGTAGATTAACACATAGTGAAGAAGTGCAAATCAAATATATCGAGACAACGAGTACTGTGCATGCTGTTCACACTAGCTACACAACAGCGTCGCAAGAGAATGCAGCGACTGACAGCAGTGTACACAGTGACCTCGTACAAACTGTAATGTACGAAGAGTATTAGTGGAGCAGACAAATCGCGACGTAGTCATCACTAACAAATG
>NZ_JAAGPO010000333.1:0-6698 GCF_017104825.1 Burkholderia sp. Ac-20345
GGCCGCCGCGCGTGCAAGCCGCACGCCGAGCGCGGCCGCGAGCGTCTTTTCGTCCGCCGACAGCCCGGCGGCTGCCGAGCGATCGTGCTGCGCGACGTGCGACGCGCCGTACGGCGTGCCGCCGGTGCGGGTCGTGGTGAGCGCGGATTCCGTGTACGGGATCCCGACGATCATCATTCCGTGATGGAGCAGCGGCAGCATCATCGACAGCAACGTCGATTCCTGGCCGCCGTGCAGGCTGCCCGTCGACGTGAATACGCTGGCCGGCTTGCCGGTCAGTGCGCCCGACAGCCATTGCGGTGTGGTGCCGTCGAGGAAATACTTGAGCGAGGCGGCCATGTTGCCGAAGCGGGTCGGCGAGCCGAGCGCGAGGCCCGCGCATTCCTCGAGATCGCGCAGTTCCGCGTACGGCGGGCCGTCGGCGGGGATGTCGGGGGCGGTGGCTTCGCAGACGGCTGACACGGGCGGCACGGTGCGGATGCGGGCCTGCATGCCCGGCACGCTGTCGATGCCGTTCGCGATCGCGAGCGCGAGATCGCGCGTGGCGCCGTGGCGGCTGTAATAGAGAACGAGGATGTCTTTCATGGGCGACGGAGCCGCGTGCGGCCGCGCGCGTGCCCGGTGCAGTCGGCCCCTGCTGGAATCGAGCGGCTATTATAGGGGCTGAAGCCGTCGCGCAGCGCGGCGGCGGCGCGCCGTCGGGCGCGCGGTATCAAGAAGGAGAAGCCGTTTGCCGAAGTTGAGCGTCGATCTCGACACCCTCAAGCGCCTGGCGCAGTTCGCGGCCCGGCGCAGCGCCGAGGATCGCATCCCGCAAGTGGCGGGCAGTCTCACGTTCACGACGATGCTGGCGCTCGTGCCGCTCGTGACGGTCGCGTTCGCGCTGTTCACCGCGTTCCCGATGTTCGCGTCGTTCCAGATCTCGCTGCAGGGGTTCCTCGCGGATCACCTGATGCCCGCGCAGTTCAACGTCCAGATCTTCAAGTACCTGAACCAGTTCGCGTCGAAGGCGAAGGGGCTGACGACGGCCGGCCTGATCGTGCTCGTCGTTACGTCGGTGATGACGATGATGACGATCGAATCGGCCTTCAACCTGATCTGGCGGGTGCGCAAGCCGCGGCCGTTCGCGCAGCGCGTGCTCGCGTACTGGGCGCTGATCACGCTCGGCCCGCTGCTGTTCGGCGTGAGCCTGTCGATCTCGTCGTACCTGTTCACGCAGTCGCTCGCATTTACCGGCGCAGCTCCGTCGACGTCGATCGTCGAGTGGCTGCTCGCGCTGGTGTCGCTGCCGCTGACGGTGCTCGCGTTCACGCTGCTGTACGTGTACCTGCCGAACTGCACGGTCGCATGGCGCGACGCGGTGATCGGCGGGTTGTTCGCGGCCGTTGCGTTCGAGCTCGCGAAGCGCGGCTTCGGCTACTACGTGCGGCGTATTCCGACCTATACGGCGGTTTATGGCGCGTTCGCGGCGCTGCCCGTGTTCCTGTTATGGGTCTACCTGAGCTGGTTCATCGCGCTGCTCGGCGCGATGGTGGCCTCCGCGCTGCCGGCGATCCGCGTCGGCCAGTTCCACCGTATCCACTATCCGGGCAGCGACCTGCTCGACGCGCTGGAAATGCTCGCGCGGCTGGCCGAAGCGCGCACGGCCGGCAAGCGCGGCTACACGGCGATGCGGCTCGCGACCATGCTGCGCTGCGACATGGAAACCGCGCAGCGCCTGCTGCTGACGATGGAGGAGCGGGAATGGATTGCGCGGCTCGACGGCGGCGGCGAGGCCACGCCGCGCTACATCCTGCTCGCGAACCCGGAGCAACTGACGCTCGCGCAGCTGTTCGACGTGCTGGTGATCGACCGCACGGAGCTGACCTACCAGCTGCAGCGGCGCCGCAGCCATGTCGATGGCGCCGCGCTGCTCGCGGTGCTGTCGAGCGACCGATTCGACGTGTCGCTCGCGTCGCTGATCGCCGCGCACCGGGTTGCCGGCGCACAGCAGGCGGGCGCCCCGGGGCAGGCGCCGAGCGGCGTGTCCGACCCGCATGCACGGCCGCCGCGGCCCGCGTGAGCGGGGCGCCCGGCCGTTACAGCGGGATCTTGCCGGTGCAGATGTCCTTGAACATCACCCAGTCGCCCATCAGGCTGTAGATCGGGTGCCGGAACGTGGCCGGGCGATTCTTCTCGAAGAAGAAGTGTCCGACCCACGCGAACCCGTAGCCGCAGACGATCGCTGCCGGCAGCCACAGCCAGTCGCCGGTCGCGATCGCCATCGCGACGCAGCCGATCACGCCGAGCGAGCCGATGAAGTGCAGCCGCCGCGACGTCAGGTTCTGGTGTTCGTTCAGGTAATACGGGTAGAAATCAGCGAAGCTGGCGAATTGCTCCGAATGCGTATGGGCCATGGCCGTCTCCTCGGGCCGCTGTTCATGGGGCCATTGTGCTGCCGGCGGCCCGCTTCGGCAAGCGGGGGCGGCCCGCCGCGCGGGCCCGAGCTTTCCTTTTGACAGGCTTTCCGATAGGATCGAAAGAGGTTTTGCATTCAAGCATGAGGGGACTACGATGCGCGTCAGCGATATTCTGAAAGTGAAGGGCAACACGCTGTTTACGGTGACGCCCGATAAGCCGCTGCGCGAAGCGGTCGATACGATGGCCGAGCACGACATCGGTTCGCTGGTCGTGATGGAGTACGGCGATCTCGTCGGGATGCTGACGTTCCGCGAGATCATCCTGCGCCTGCACGTGAACGGCGGCGCGATCGGCGACGTGCAGGTGCGCAAGGTGATGGACGAGCCGCTCACGTGCACGCCGGAAACGGATGTCAACGAAGTGCGCCGGATGATGCTCGAGCGCCATGCGCGCTACATGCCGGTGCTCGACAAGAAGGTGCTGATGGGCGTCATTTCGTTCTACGACGTCGCGAAGACGGTCGTCGAGGCGCAGAGCTTCGAGAACCGGATGCTGAAGGCGTACATCCGCGACTGGCCGGAATCGGAAGCCGAAGCGCACAAGTCGTGAACCACGCCGCGCCCGTCGCCGTCATGCGCGGGCGCCGCCACCCGGCGCGCGGCGGCGCAGGTTTGTCCTGCGCCGCCGTTTTTTCAATGACCACACGAGGCCCGCGCAGCGCTGCCCAGACAACGCGCGCGTATTCCGCATGAGCGATCAAACGCAAGCCACTTCCGGGCGGCGTGACGAACGGCACGCGCACGCGTCGCAGTTCGACCTGCTGCGCGAGCGCCGTTTCGCGCCGTTCTTCACGACCCAGTTCCTCGGCGCGCTGAACGACAACGTCTTCAAGATCGGCTTCACGTCGCTCGTCACTTATCACACCGCGCGGTTCTCCGGCGTCGATGCGAAGACGGCGGCCTTCCTGATTTCCGCGATCTTCATCCTGCCGTTCGTGCTGTTCTCGGCGACGTCCGGCCAGATCGCCGACAAGTACGACAAGGCGACCCTCACGCGCTTCGTGAAGACCTTCGAGATCGTGCTGATGCTGGTCGGCGCGGCCGGCTTCGTCACGCACAGCGCGCCGCTGCTGTATCTGTGCACGTTCATGATGGGGATGCACTCGACGCTGTTTGGGCCCGTCAAGTATTCGTACCTGCCGCAGCATCTCGGTGAACATGAGCTGGTTGGCGGCAACGGCCTCGTCGAGATGGGTACGTTCATCGCGATCCTGATCGGCACGATCATCGGCGGCGCGGCGGCGGGCATCGAGGGCAGCGGCGAGCGCGTGCTCGCGGTGAGTGTCGTCGTCATCGCGATCGCGGGGCGGTTCGTCGCGCAGCGCGTGCCATCCACGCCGGCACCGCAGCCCGATCTCGTGATCAACTGGAATCCGGTCAGCGAGACCTGGCGCAACCTCGGGCTCGCACGCCAGAACCGCACCGTGTTCCTGAGCCTGCTCGGCATCTCGTGGTTGTGGTTCGTCGGCGCGACGTTCCTCACATCGTTCTTCAATTTCGCGAAGGACGTGCTGTCCGCGAGCCCCGACGTCGTCACGATCCTGCTCGCGACGTTCTCGGTCGGCATCGGCCTCGGCTCGCTGCTGTGCGAACGGCTGTCGCAGCGGCGCGTCGAGATCGGCCTTGTGCCGCTCGGCTCGATCGGCATCAGTGTGTTCGCGATCGAGCTGTATTTCGCGAGCCACGCGCTGCCGTCGCCCGGCCATCTGCTGTCGGTCGGCGAGTTCCTGGCCGGCGCACGCCACTGGCGAATCCTGGCCGACCTGTTCCTGCTCGCGATGTTCGGCGGCTTCTACAGCGTGCCGCTGTACGCGCTGATCCAGAGCCGCAGCGCACCCACGCACCGCGCGCGGATCATCGCGGCGAACAACATCCTGAACGCGCTGTTCATGATCCTGTCGGCCCTGATGGCGATGGGGCTGACCAAGGCCGGCGTCGACATCCCGGGGCTGTTCCTCGTCACCGCGCTGCTGAACGTGATCGTCGCCGCGTATATCTACCTGCTCGTGCCCGAGTTCCTGCTGCGCTTCGTCGCGTGGGTGCTCGTGCATACCTTTTACCGGATTCGCCTCGTGCACGCGGAACGGATTCCGGCCGAAGGGGCGGCCGTGCTCGTGTGCAACCACGTCAGCTACGTCGACGCACTCGTGCTGGCCGCCGCGAGCCCGCGCCCGATCCGTTTCGTGATGGACCACCGGATCTTCAAGACGCGCTTCGCGGGCTGGGTGTTCCGGCATGCGAAGGCGATCCCGATCGCGCCGCGTCACGAGGATCCCGCGATGCTCGCGCGTGCGTACGACACCTGCGAGGCCGCGCTGAAGGACGGCGAACTCGTGTGCATCTTCCCCGAGGGCAAGCTGACGAAGACGGGCGACATCAACACGTTCCACCACGGCATCACGGAGATCCTGACCCGCACGCCGGTGCCCGTGATTCCGATGGCGCTGCGCGGGCTGTGGGGCAGCTATTTCTCGCGGCATTCCGATGCGCGGATGCCGCGGCCCATCAAGCGCGGCGTGATGAGCCGGTTGACGCTGGCGGTCGGCGAGCCGATCCCGGCGTCGGTCGCGACGCCCGAGGCGCTGCAGGCCGCCGTGACCGAACTGCGCGGCGCGCGGAAGTAGGCGGGCGCCCGGCGGCAGGCATTCGGCTGCAACCGGGCCGGAACGGGCTTCTGCCGCGCCAGCCGGGCCGCGCGCGCACGTCCCGTGCGTCCGGGCTGCGTTTCATGCGGCCCGCGTGCCCGGGACGGCTGGCATAATAGCGGCTTACTTCTTTTTCTCGACCGGCAAACGATCGACCTGCCTGCGGCCTGGGCAGCGCATCGGTTTGCCCATTTCTCTTTGGGCGGTTCCATCATGTCCGGCAATACCCTCGGCACGCTTTTCACTGTCACGACCTTCGGCGAATCGCACGGTCCCGCGATCGGCTGCGTGATCGACGGCTGCCCGCCGGGAATGGGGCTGACCGAAGCCGACATCCAGGTCGAACTCGATCGCCGCAAGCCCGGCACGTCGCGCCACGTGACGCAACGGCAGGAGGCCGACGAGGTCGAGATCCTGTCGGGCGTGTTCGAAGGCGTGACGACCGGCACGCCGATCGCGCTGCTGATCCGCAACACCGACCAGCGCAGCAAGGACTACGGCAACATCGTCGAGACGTTCCGTCCCGGTCACGCCGACTACACCTACTGGCAGAAATACGGCATCCGCGACTACCGCGGCGGCGGCCGCTCGTCCGCGCGCTTGACCGCGCCGATCGTCGGCGCGGGTGCGGTCGCGAAGAAGTGGCTGCGCGAGCGCTTCGGCGTCGAGGTACGCGGCTACATGAGCGGCCTCGGCGAGATCGACGTGCCGTTCGTCGACTGGTCGCACGTGCACGAAAATCCGTTCTTCTCGCCGAATGCGGCGGTCGTGCCGGAGCTCGAGGCGTACATGGATGCGCTGCGCAAGGACGGCGATTCGATCGGCGCGCGCATCGACGTCGTTGCGTCGGGCGTGCCGGTCGGCTGGGGTGAGCCGGTGTTCGACCGCCTCGATGCGGACATCGCAAAGGCGATGATGAGCATCAACGCGGTGAAGGGCGTCGAGATCGGCGCCGGCTTTGAAAGCGTCGCGCAGCGCGGCTCGGTGCATGGCGACGAGCTGACGCCGGGCGGTTTCGTCGGCAACCATGCGGGCGGCGTGCTCGGCGGGATTTCGACGGGGCAGGACATCACCGTGTCGATCGCGATCAAGCCGACGTCGAGCATCCGCACGCCGCGCCGGTCGATCACGAAGGCCGGCGAGGAGGCGACGGTGGAAACGTTCGGCCGTCACGATCCGTGCGTCGGCATTCGTGCGACGCCGATCGCCGAGTCGATGCTCGCGCTGGTGCTGATCGATCATGCGCTGCGCCATCGCGCGCAGTGCGGCGACGTCGAGACGCCGACGCCGAAGATCGCGGGCAGCGCGACCTGACGCAAGCGGGCGGGGCGCAGCGCGTCTCGCCCGGCAGTTGCGCGGAGAATGCAAAACGGGGCGCTGCTTCAGGCAGCGCCCCGTTTCGTTTGCGGCAGCCAAAAAAACGCGCCGCTCGTGGCGGCGCGTTCCGGCGATTACATGTTCGGGTAGTTCGGCCCGCCGCCGCCTTCCGGCGTGACCCACACGATGTTCTGCGTCGGGTCCTTGATGTCGCAGGTCTTGCAGTGCACGCAGTTCTGCGCGTTGATCACCAGGCGGTCGCTGCCGTCGTCGTTCT
>NZ_JAAGPO010000334.1:0-6314 GCF_017104825.1 Burkholderia sp. Ac-20345
TCACGAGCGAGCGCGCGATGCTGCAGATAGGTCATCGTCAGCACCAGCGCGGTCGCCGGATCGGCCCGCGCGACGGCGGCCACGATCCGGCTCGCCTGCGCAAGCGTCGCACCGGCGCCGCCATGCTCGCGCGGCACGACCTGCGCGATCAGCTCGGCGTGATGCAGCCGCGCGAAGTTCTCGTGCGGAAAGCGGCCGTCGACGTCGTTGCGGGCCGCATCGGCGGCCAGCTCCGGCGCGAGGCGGTCGAGCAGCGCGGCGACGCGTGCGTCGTCGGCATCGGCATCTTCGGTGGGCAGGAGGCGCAGCGAACGCGGCTGCGGCGACGGCGAGGAAGCGGCAAGGCTGGCGGACATCGAAACGGATTCCCTGGGTCATGCGGAAAGGCAGCAACCGCGGCAATCGATCGCCACGCGGCGCGGCTTCTCATGAAGTCGGCGATCTGGAACACGCGGCGCCGGATGCACCGGCGCCCGCGCGCCCGATCGTTCGTGAGCCCATAGCGTATGCGCAGCGCACCCCCGCCCAAACCATGCAAATCTGATATTCAAATCGGGATTGATTATTTCCGTTTCGCATGATCCCGGCGTTAACCTGCGCTCCATTCCTGCCCGGCCACGCGCCGGGACGTCCCTGCACCGGAGACCCAGATGAGCGTCGAATTCATCGGCATGATCCAGAGCCAGAAGCAGTCGGAAATCCACCCGGCGTCCGGCCCTGTCGTCGATCCCGATTACGTGCGTGACTTCGCACGCGCCCACGAGACGGCCGGCTTCGACCGGATCCTCGTGCCGCACCACTCGACCGGCCCGTCGGCGACGCTGACGATCGCGTTCGCCGCGGCCGCGACCGAGCGCATCCACTTCATGCTCGCGCATCGCCCGGGCTTCACCGCGCCGACGCTCGCCGCGCGGCAGATCGCGACGCTCGACCAGTTCAGCCGTGGCCGGCTCGCCGTGCACTTCATCTCCGGCGGCTCGGACAGCGAACAGCAGCGCGACGGCGACTTCCTCGATCACGATGCGCGCTATGCGCGCACCGACGAATACCTCGGCATCCTGCGGCGAATCTGGACCGAAGCGCAGCCGTTCGATCACGACGGCGTGCACTACCGGTTCAAGCAGGGCTTTTCGGAAGTGAAGCCGTTCCAGCAGCCGCATGTGCCGATCTATTTCGGCGGTGCATCGGAAGCCGCGCTCGAAGTGGCCGGCAAGCACGCGGACGTCTACGCGCTGTGGGGCGAATCGCTCGACCAGGTGCGCGACCTGACGACGCGTGTGCGCGCCGAAGCGGCGAAGCACGGCCGCCAGGTGCGCTTCTCGGTGTCGTTCCGCCCGATCCTCGCCGCGACCGAAGACGAAGCGTGGGCGCGCGCGCATCGCATCCTCGAAGAAACACGCCGGCTGCGCGAAGCGGCCGGCCTCGGCGCCGGCGGGCCGCAGCAGAGCGAAGGCGCGCGCCGCCTGCTCGCCGCGGCCGATCGCGGCTCGCGCGTCGACAAGCGGCTGTGGACCGAGATCGCGAAGCTCACCGGCGCGCGCTCGAATTCGACGGCGCTCGTCGGCACGCCCGAACAGGTCGCCGACGCGCTGCTCGACTACTACGACCTCGGCGTGACCACGTTCCTGATCCGCGGCTTCGATCCGCTCGAAGACGCGATCGACTACGGCCGCGAACTGATTCCCCGCGTGCGCAGTGCCGTCGCCGCACGCGACGCGGCACGCCGCGCCGCCTGAGCCCAACGGAGCCATACGCCATCATGTCCGCCGTCCTTTCCTCACCCGTCCGTACCGCATCGGGCCTCGAACTCGCCGAAGCGCCGCGCCAGCATTTCTGGTTCGACGCGCCCGCGCCGCGCATCGACGTCGCCGCCGAGCGCCGTCACCGTCAGGAACGGCTCGCGGCCGCATTCCGCCTGTTCGCACGCTTCGGCTTCGCGCAGGGGCTCGCCGGCCACATCACCGCACGCGACCCCGAACTGCCCGATCACTTCTGGGTGAATCCGCTCGGCGTGCATTTCTCGCAGATCAAGGTGTCCGACCTGCTGCTCGTCAATGCCCGCGGCGAAACCGCGATCGGCACGCGGCCGCTGAACAAGGCCGCGTTCGCGATCCATGCGGCGATCCACGAAGCGCATCCGCACATCGTCGCCGCCGCGCATACGCATTCGACGTACGGCAAGGCGTGGTCGACGCTCGGCCGCCCGCTCGATCCGCTCACGCAGGACGCGTGCGTGTTCTACGAAGATCACGCGCTGTTCGACGACTTCACGGGGATGGTCGTCGACACGAGCGAAGGCGCACGGATCGCGGATGCACTAGTGAAGCCGGACGGCACCACGCACAAGGGCGTGATCCTGAAGAACCACGGGATCCTGACCGCCGGCCCGACGGTCGAGGCCGCCGCGTGGTGGTACATCGCGCTCGACAACGCCGCGCACACGCAGTTGCTGGCCGAGGCGGCCGGCACGCCGCAGCCGATCGATCACGCCACCGCGCGCCACACGCACGGCCAGATCGGCGGCCCCGAGGGTGCGCTGCATGCGTTCGACAGCCTGTTCGCGCGCGTCGTCGCCGACGAACCCGACCTGCTCGACTGAGCGCCTTTCCGCACGACCGGAGACCAGACCACATGACCCTAACCACCGCACCCGCGCCCGCCGATACGCACGACGACAAACGCCGCAAGCTGCTGCGCGCCGCCGGCGCCGCCGCGCTCGCCGCGCCCGCGATCACGCTGGGCCGCAAGGCCTGGTCCGCGCCGCCGCTGAAGAAGCTCACGTTCGCGTGGAACCAGAACGCGTTCTGCCTGACGCCGATCGTCGTCGCGCAGGAGCGCGGCTTCTTCGAGAAGAACGGCCTGAAGGTCGACCTGATCAACTACAGCGGGTCGACCGACCAGCTGCTCGAATCGATCGCGACCGGCAAGGCCGATGCGGCGGTCGGGATGATCCACCGCTGGTTGAAGCCGCTCGAAGCCGGCTTCGACGTGAAGATCATCGGCAGCTCGCACGGCGGCTGCGTGCGGCTGGTCGGCGCGAAGGCGGCCGGCGTGACGACGCTGCAGGCGCTGAAAGGCAAGACGGTCGGCGTCAGCGATCTGGCCGCGCCCGGCAAGCATTTCTTCTCGATCCTGCTCGCGAAGAACGGGATCGATCCCGAGCGCGACATCACGTGGCGGCAGTATCCGGCCGACCTGCTCGGCGTGGCGGTCGACAAGGGCGAGATCCACGCGATCGCCGACGGCGACCCGAATCTCTATCTGCTCGAGAAGCGCAGCAACGGTGCATACACCGAACTGGCGACGAACCTGTCCGGTGAATACGCGCGCAAGGTGTGCTGCGTGATCGGCGCGCGCGGCGATCTCGTGCGCAACGACCGGCCGTCGGCCGCCGCGCTCGCGCGCTCGATCGTGCAGGCCACCGAGTTCACGCACGACAACCCGAACGAAGCCGCGAAGGTGTTCGCGAAGTATTCGCCGAAGATCAGCCCCGAGGACCTGCGCAAGCTCTACGCGACGCTCACCTACAACCACCACCCGACCAACGTCGACCTGCAGCAGGAAATCGCGTTCTACGCGGACGACTTCCGCCGCATCAGCGTGCTGAAGAAGAGCACCGACCCGCAGCGCTTCGCGCAGCAGGTCTATGCGAACGTGCTGGGGTGACGCGATGTCGACGATCGAACACGCTCCCTCCGCACGCACCGCGTCCGCCCCTTCCGGCGGCAGTGCTACCGCATCGGCGACGCGTACCGCCTGCACGGTGTGCGAAGCCACGCTGGCCGCCGAAGCGCGCCGCGCACGCACCTGGCCGACCGGCATCGTCGCCGCGCTCGCATGGGCCGCGCTCGGCGCCCTCACGCAGCTATGGCCGAACCGCGTCGTCGGCTTCAGCGACTGGGCGTACACCGACGAATTCGCCGTCGGTGCGTGGACGATCGCCGCGTTGTTGCTCGTCGCCGCGACGCTCGGCCATCTCGTCCCCGCGACGCGCACGCGGCTCGCGCGCGTGCGGCCGGCCGGCCCATGGCTAGTCGCGCTGCCACTCGTACTCGCCGCGTGGGAACTCCTCACCGCGAAAACCGGCTGGCTGCCAACGCCGTTCTTCGCGCCGCCGCAGGCGCTGATCGAGGTCTACATCGACGACTGGCCGCGCCTCCTCGGCAGCGCCGGCAACACGCTGAAGCTGCTCGCGCTCGGCTTTGCGTATGGCGTCGCGGTCGGTTTCGCGGTCGGCGTCTCGATCGGCTGGTCGCGCCGGATCGGCTACTGGGTGCATCCGGTGCTGCGCGTGCTCGGCCCCGTGCCGGCCACCGCGCTGCTGCCGCTCACGTTCTACTTCTTCCCGTCGAGCTATTCGGCTGCAGCGTTCCTGATCGCGCTCGCGACCGGCTTCCCGGTCGCGGTGCTCACGTGGTCGGGCGTCGCGAGCGTCAACAAGCAGTATTACGACGTCGCGCGCACGCTCGGTGCGAACGCACGCTTCCTCGTGCTCCGCGTCGCGATTCCGGCCGCGCTGCCACACGTGTTCGTCGGCATCTTCATGGGGCTGAGCGCGTCGTTCACGGTGCTGGTCGTCGCCGAGATGATGGGCGTCAAGTCGGGGCTCGGCTGGTACCTGAGCTGGGCGCAGGGCTGGGCATCGTACGTGAACATGTATGCGGCGCTGATCGTGATGGCGCTGCTGTTTTCCGGGCTGATCGCGTTGCTGTTCGCGGTGCGCGACCGCGTGCTCGCCTGGCAGAAAGGAACCGTCAAATGGTGAGCGCCGCCGTACTCGAATCTTCCGTTGCCGCTGCACCCGCCGTCGCGGCGCCGCGCGGCGCGCGCATCGACATCCGCCGCGTGAGCCATGCGTTCGACGGCCCCAGCGGCGCGCTGCCGGTGCTCGACGACGTCACGCTGTCGGTCGCGGCCGGCGAATTCGTCGCACTGCTCGGCCCGAGCGGCTGCGGAAAGTCGACGCTGCTGCGCCTCGTCGCGGGCCTCGACGCCGCGCGCCAGGGCACGATCGCACAGGACGGCGTGCCGATCGAACAACCTGATCCGTCGCGCATCGTCGTGTTCCAGGACCCGACGCTGTACCCGTGGCGCCGCGTGCGCGCGAACGTCGCGCTCGGCCTCGAAGCGCGCGGCGTGGCGCGTGCATCGCAGCATCGTGTCGACGATGCGCTCGCGCGCGTCGGGCTGCAGGAATTCTCGAACGTGTTCCCGCACCAGTTGTCCGGCGGGATGGCGCAGCGGGTCGCACTGGCCCGCGCGCTCGTCAACGATCCGCGCCTGCTGATTCTCGACGAGCCGCTCGGCAAGCTCGATTCGCTCACGCGGCTCACGATGCAGGCCGAGCTCACCGCGCTGTGGCAACGCGACGGTTTCTCCGCGCTGCTCGTCACGCACGATGTCGAGGAAGCGCTGTTCCTCGCGCAGCGCGTGATCGTGTTCGGGCCGCGTCCCGCACAAATCGTCGCCGAACTGCGCGTCGACCTGCCCTATCCGCGCCATCGCGGCGACCCGCGCCTCGCCGAGCTGCGTCACGACGCGTTGCGGCACCTCGGGCTCGACGCGAGCTGGTAGATGCGCGGTGCCGTTCGACGATGGGCCGCCGCGCGGCGGGAACATAGCCGATGAACGCGCCGACGTTCGCCGACTGGGCGCTCCTGTTTCTGCAAGGACTGTACCGCGCGCAAATCGTGCTGGCGCGCGTGCTGCATGCGCTCGGGCTGACGGGCGACGCCGACGGTCAAGCCGCGTGGCCATGGACCCATCGCGTCGCGCTCGAAACGCTGCGCATCGACGCAGGACTCACGCGACAGCTCGCGTTCGCCGCCGCGGCGGCGACGCTGGCCGTCTTGCTCGCGGGTATCGCGCTCGCATCGCGCAAGTGGCGAGTCGCTTCGGCACTCGCCGCGCTGGCCATTGCGTGGCTCGCGCCGTGGCCGCCGTCTTCGCTGTGGCTCTCGCCCGCCGTGCCGACGAGTTTCCAGCGCGATCCCGCGCCGTTTTCGGTAGCGAACGTGATGCGCGGCGCGCACCTGTATGCGCAACACTGCGCGGCATGCCACGGCGTGGACGGACGCGGCGAAGGGCCGCTCGCGGCCTCGCTCTCGCACTGGCCGCCGACCTTTGCCGGCGCGCTGCTCGCCCGGCGTCTCGACGGCGAGCTGTTCTGGCGCGTACGTCACGGCACGCGCGACGAACACGGCGCGGCGACGATGCCCGGCTTCGCCGCGACACTCGGCCCCCAGGACACCTGGGCCGTGCTCGACTACCTGAAAGCGCTCGCCGCGGGCAGCGGCGCGCAGGCGGAAGGCGCG
>NZ_JAAGPO010000335.1:0-6201 GCF_017104825.1 Burkholderia sp. Ac-20345
CCGGCGTCACGCCCGAATGGGTCGTGTTCACGAGCGGCGCGACCGAAGCGAACAACCTGGCGCTCGCCGGCTTCGCGTGGTCGGACGACGCGCACGCACGGGTGGGACGTCGCGACCGTGCCGGTCGACGACTACGGCACGCTGCGCGTCGACGCATTCGATGCGTGCCTGACGCCGCACACGCGGCTCGTGTCGCTCGCGCACGCGAACAACGAAACCGGCGTCGTGCAGCCGCTCGGCGTATTCGCCGCGCGCAGCCGCGCCTGCGGCACGCGGGTGCACACTGACGCGTCGCAAAGCATCGGCAAGCTGCCGGTCGACGTGCGCGCGCTCGGTGTCGACATGCTGACGCTGTCGGGACACAAGTTCTACGGCCCGCCCGGCGTCGGCGCGCTGGTGCGCGATCCGGTGCTGCCACTGGTCCCGCTGCTGCACGGCGTGCCCAAGGGACGCCGCGCGTGTCGCCGGCGCGGTGCGGCTGTCGATCGGCGTGGAGACGACCGACGACGACATCGACTGGGCGGTGCGGTGCCTGTGCGGCGCATGGCTCGACGAGATCGGCCGCCACGCAGCGTGATGGCGCCGGCTGCCTTGCGCTGAACAGGTCCTAGGGATTTCCACTATGGTGCGGACCCTGCCCGAGGCGCACCATCCGTCTCATATGAATGGAACCGGTTCCATTCCGGAAATGGAAGGGCAAAATGACAGACATCGTGATCGTGGCGAGCGCATTCGGGATGGACCGCGTGCGTCAGGAGGGCCACAGCGCATTCATCGCGACCGCGGCAGCATCCGGTGCGACCGGCTTCGAGGTGCGGCGCGAACTGTTCGCGTCGGAAGAGGAAGCCGCGCCCGGCGCGCTGGCCGCGCTCGGTGCGCAACTGGCCAGCCACGGGCTGTGGTCGGTCTATTCGACGCCGGCCAACCTGTACACGGAAACGGGCGCGCTCGATGCGGACGCGTTGCGCAGCGCGCTCGCGGAAGCCGACGCGCTCGGCGCGCGCTTCGTCAAATTCCAGCTCGGCGGCTTCGCCGGCAATGCGCACGCAGCGGACATCGTCGCGCTGTCGCGCGGCGCGCAGGCCCGTGTGGTGGTCGAGAACGGCCAGCTACCGGTGGGCGGCGCGCTCGCGCAGTTCCGCGGGCTGTTCGATGCACTGGCCGCGGCGGGCATGCCCGATGCGCTCGGGATGACGTTCGACATCGGCAACTGGCAGTGGCCGGGCGAAGCGCCGCTTGATTGTGCGCAAGTGCTCGCGCCGCATGTGGAATACATTCATTGCAAGGCAGTCGCGGGCGAGGGCGCGCGCCGTTTCGCCGCTGCGCCGGCGCCGAACGACCCGCTCGTGACCGGCGTGCTCGCGGCGCTGCCGCAGCAGGCGCCGCGCGGCATCGAGTTTCCGTTCGACGCGGCCGACCTGGCGGGCGATGCGTGCCGGCGCGTCGCGTGGCTCGCCACCGCGTGACGGAGGAAGGATCCTGGAGAGTTCATTCATGAAAGCAGCACTCGATGTCGTGACCTACGGCGAAGCGATGGCGATGTTCGTCGCGACCGAGCCCGGCCATCTCGCGCACGCGGCGCAATTCGCGAAACGGATCGCGGGCGCCGACCTGAACGTCGCGATCGGCCTGTCGCGGCTCGGCTTCCGGGTCGGCTGGATGAGCCGCGTCGGCCGCGATTCGTTCGGCGGCTACGTGCTCGACACGCTGGCGCGCGAGGGCATCGACGCGTCGTGCGTGACCGTCGATCCGCGTTATCCGACCGGCTTCCAGCTCAAGTCGCGCAATGACGACGGCAGCGACCCGACCGTCGAATATTTCCGCAAGGGCTCGGCAGCGAGCCACCTGTCTTGCGACGACTACGTGGCCGACTACGTGCTCGGCGCGGGCCACCTGCACCTGACGGGCGTCGCGCCGGCGATCTCCGCGACGTCGTGCGAACTTGCGTTCAAGCTCGCACGCGAAATGCGCGCGGCCGGCAAGACGATCTCGTTCGACCCGAACCTGCGCCCGACGCTGTGGCCGTCCGCCGACGTGATGGCGAAGACGCTGAACGCGCTCGCATCGCTCGCCGACTGGGTGCTGCCGGGTGTCGCCGAAGGGCGGCAACTGACGGGGCACGACACGCCGGCCGACATCGCGGGCTTCTATCTCGCGCAGGGTGCGCGCGGCGTCGTGATCAAGCTCGGTGCCGAAGGCGCGTACTACCGGACGGCTGACGGCCGTGACGGAACGGTGGCGGGCGAGCGCGTGCAGAACGTCGTCGACACGGTCGGCGCCGGCGACGGCTTCGCGGTCGGCGTGGTCAGCGCGCTGCTGGAGGGCAAGACGATCGAGCAGGCCGTGGCGCGCGGCAACCGGATCGGTGCGCTCGCGATCCAGGTGATCGGCGACTCGGAAGGGCTGCCGACCCGTGCCGCGCTCGATCGATTCGAAAACGTCAGCAATCGCGCCGATCGCTTAGAGGAAACCTTCACCGCGCAATGAGAGGCCGGACACGGCACAATCCGCGGACTCATTTCGTCGTGCATGCGCACGGCAAGGTACGGGACCGGGACGGGCGCTGCAGCGTTGGTCCGGGTCGATTGCGAAGCATGGGGCTCAAGTCAGTGTTAAAGAACGAACTTGGGCCGACCGCGAAGCATGGGGTCCAAGTAAGTGCTAAAGCACTAACTTGAGCCGACCGCGAAGCATGGGACCTGAGTAAGTGCTAAAGCACTAACTCGGGTCGACCGCGAAGCATGGGACCGGAGTAAGCGCTAAAAGCGCTAACTCCGGTCGACACAGGAGACATTCTGATGGCCAACACTCTCGCTGCCCGCCGCTGGTGGACGATCATGCCGATCGTCTTCATCACGTACAGCCTCGCCTACCTCGACCGCGCGAACTACGGGTTCGCGGCCGCGGCCGGCATCAACCAGGACCTCGGGATCAGCAAAGGCCTGTCGTCGCTGATCGGCGCGCTGTTCTTCCTCGGCTATTTCTTCTTCCAGATCCCCGGCGCGATCTATGCGGAACGCCGCAGCGTGAAGAAGCTCGTGTTCGTCAGCCTCATCCTGTGGGGCGCCTGCGCGGCACTCACGGGCGTGGTCAGCAACATCCCGTCGCTGATGGCGATCCGCTTCGTGCTCGGCGTTGTTGAGGCGGCCGTGATGCCGGCGATGCTGATCTACATCAGCAACTGGTTCACGAAGAACGAGCGCTCGCGCGCGAACACGTTCCTGATCCTCGGCAACCCGGTCACCGTGCTGTGGATGTCGATCGTGTCGGGCTATCTCGTGCACGAATTCGGCTGGCGCCACATGTTCATCGCCGAAGGCGTGCCGGCCATCATCTGGGCCGTGTGCTGGTGGTTCCTCGTGCAGGACAAGCCGGCCGATTCGCCGTGGCTCAACGCGCAGGAAAAGCGTGACCTCGACGCCGCACTCGCGGCCGAGCAGGCAGCGATCAAGCCCATGCGCAACTATGGCGAGGCGTTCCGCTCGCCGGCCGTGATCAAGCTGTGTGCACAGTATTTCTGCTGGAGCATCGGCGTGTATGGCTTCGTGCTGTGGCTGCCGTCGATCGTCAAGAACGGCTCGGACCTCGGGATGGTCGCGACCGGCTGGCTGTCCGCGCTGCCGTATCTCGCCGCGACGATCGCGATGATTGCCGCATCGTGGGCGTCCGACAAGGTCGGTTCGCGCCGCGGTTTCGTGTGGCCGTTCCTGTTGATCGGCGCGGCTGCGTTCGCCGCATCGTACGCACTCGGCTCGTCGCATTTCTGGATCTCGTATGCGCTGCTGGTCGTGGCGGGCGCCGCGATGTACGCGCCGTACGGCCCGTTCTTCGCGATCGTGCCGGAACTGCTGCCGAAGAACGTCGCCGGCGGCGCGATGGCGCTGATCAACAGCATGGGCGCGCTCGGCTCGTTCGTCGGCTCGTACTTCGTCGGCTATCTGAACGGTGCGACCGGCTCGCCCGTCGCGTCGTACGCGTTCATGAGCGCCGCGCTCGTCGCCGCGGTGATCCTCACGCTGTCCGTCAAACCCCAGGCGCGCGATGCGCATCCGCTCGCGACGCCGCTGCAAGGAAAATGAATCAGATGAAGCCCCGTATCGTCGCGTACAAGCCGCTGCCCGATGACGTCCTCGCGTACCTGCGCGAGCATGCGGACGTCGTGCAGGCCGACGGCGCCGCAGCCCTCGCCGATGCGCTCGGCGACGCGGACGGCGCGATCGGCGCGAGCCTGAAGGTCACGCCGCAGATGCTCGACCGCGCACCGCGGCTGAAGGCGTGGTCGACGATCTCGGTCGGCTACGACAACTTCGACGTCGCGGATCTCACGCGGCGCGGAATCGTGCTTGCGCATACGCCGGACGTACTGACCGAGTCGACCGCCGATACGGTGTTCTCGCTGATCCTCGCGTCCGCGCGACGCGTGGTCGAACTGGCCGAGTGGGTGAAGGCAGGAAACTGGCATCACAGTATCGGCGCCGACCTGTACGGCACCGACGTGCAGGGCAAGACGCTCGGCATCGTCGGGCTCGGGCGGATCGGCGGCGCGGTCGCGCGCCGCGCGGCGCTCGGTTTCCGGATGCAGGTGCTGTACGCGAACCGCTCCGCGCATGCGGAAGCCGAGACGCAGTACGGCGCGCGGCGCGTGACACTCGACGAATTGCTCGCGCAATCGGATTTCGTGTGCCTGCAGGTACCGCTGTCGCCGGAAACGCACCACCTGATCGGTGCGGCCGAATTCGCGAAGATGAAGCGTGGCGCGATCCTGATCAATGCATCACGCGGGCCGGTGGTCGACGAAGCCGCGCTGGTCGATGCGCTGCGCGCGGGCACGATCCGCGGCGCGGGGCTCGATGTGTTCGAGAAGGAGCCGCTGCCGGCGGATTCGCCGCTGCTGCAGATGAAGAATGTCGTCGCGCTGCCGCATATCGGCTCGGCGACGCACGAGACGCGCCACGCGATGGCGCGCTGCGCCGCGGAAAACCTCGTCGGCGCGCTGGCCGGCACGCTGCGCACGAATCTCGTCAATCCGGATGCGCTCGCGCAGGTCTGATCCGCCATATTCGTCCGGCCGGGGTGACGCCGGCGCCGTTAGAGGCGATGATCTTGGTGCCGGAGGGCTGGCTGCGTTATGATCGCCCGCGCGTCGCGTCGACGATGCCGGCAACGCTGCCGGTGGCGTTCCGCGACGGGTATCCGCGCCATCCGGTGCGGCCGACTGCTTTTGCAGGTGACCGGGGCGGGTGCCGACGCGCCGGCGCCGATCAGCGTAAGCTAAAGCGCCAACGCTGACCGACCGCGAAGCATGGGATCCACGTAAGCGCTAAAGCGCTAACGTGTATCGACCGCGAGGCATGGGGTCAGCGTAAGCGCTGAAGCGCTAACGCTGACCGACAGGAGATTCCACCGGGTGGCTTACGTTTCCAACAACAAAGGTCCGTCTGCTCACGAAGCGGCGCGGATCGTACGTCGCGAGGCACGACAGTGACCGATTCGCAACCAACCACGACGCGTCCGGCGACGATCAGCGATGTCGCGCGCGAAGCCGGCACGGGCAAAACCAGCGTGTCGCGCTACCTGAACGGCGAGACGCACGTGCTGTCCACCGATCTGCGCCAGCGGATCGAAACGGCAATCGCACGGCTCAACTACCGGCCGAACCAGATGGCGCGCGGGCTCAAGCGCGGCCGCAACCGGCTGCTCGGCATGCTCGCGGCCGACCTGACCAATCCCTATACCGTCGAAGTGCTGCAGGGCGTCGAGGCCGCGTGCCACGCGCTCGGCTATATGCCGCTGATCTGTCACGCGGCAAACGAAGTCGAGATGGAGCGCCGCTTCCTGCAACTGCTCACGACCTACCGCGTCGAAGGGCTGATCGTCAACGCGCTCGGCGCCGACGAGGACGTGCTGCGCCCGCTGCGCGGGGCCGGCATCCCGGCCGTGCTCGTCGACCGGACGGTCGAAGGCTTCGAGGCCGACCTGATCGGCCTCGACAACGGCGACGCGATCGAGACGGCACTCGCACACCTGGTCGAACACGGTTTCGACGCGATCCATTTCGTCGTGCAGCCGTTCGAGCGCGTCAGCTCGCGGCGCCTGCGCGAGGCCGCGTTCCGCGCGGCACTGGCGGCGCGCGGGCTGACGGTGCCGTCGACGGTCGTGCTCGACCTGAACGAGCCCGACGCGGTCACGGCGGCGCTGGCC
>NZ_JAAGPO010000336.1:0-5917 GCF_017104825.1 Burkholderia sp. Ac-20345
TCGTGCTCGACGGCGCGCGGGCGACAAACGTGCGCTGGCCGAGCACCTTGCCGTCCAGCGTCAGCGTCGCGCGCGCGGTGACGGCGCCGTGGCTCTGCGACTGGCCGTCGAACACCTGTTCAAATTCGTTCAGGTCGACCTTGAGGGTCGGCGCGCGCACGCCGTCGGATCCTTCGAGCACCGTGCCGCGCGACGACAGCGCACCGCGCAGCCGTTGCGTGAGCAGCTGCGCGGGCGGCGCGGTCCAGCGGCTGTCGCGATAGACGGCCACGTGCTGCGCATCCACGTACGCGAGGCGGTAGGCGAACTTGTCGGAGTCGAGCGCGTCGGGCGCGGCGACGTCGAGCACCTTCAGCGCGGGGCCCGGGCCTGCGGTCACGACCGACGTGGCCGGCCCGAGGTCATAGCGGACATTCGACAGCACCGCGCTGTTGCCGGCGCAGCCGGCCGCGAGCGACAGTGTCAGCACGGCAAGCGCGGCCGCGGCGGGACGCAGCGCGCGGTCAAGGATTCGTGGCATGGCGTGTTCCTGCATGATGTTTCCGGTTTCGATGGGTGTCACTGCCCGGCCGTCGCACCCGGCCAGGCGAAGCCCGGCTCGCCGGGGCCCGGCGCCGCGCCGGGCGAACCGAACAACAGACTGCGCGGATTGCGGCCAAGTTCACCGGCCACGTCCTTCAATTGCCGCGACGCGTCGCCGACACTGCCGGCCAGCGCGTTGAAGCGCGGCAGCGTGTCGTACTGCACGCGCGCGTTGAGGTCGTTCAGCGCGACACCGATCTGATCCGCGGCCGTCCCGGCCTTGTTCAGGTTCGACACGAGCGGCCCGTTCGGCTGCAGCAGCGTGTTCGCCGACGCCATCGCGCGGTTCACCTCGTGCATCGTTTCCGGCAGCGCGGTGACCGCCGGGCCGAGCTGCTTCGTCAGCGTGGCGGCACCGTCGGCCGCGTGCTGCAGGCTTTCGGCGGTCGCGCGCAACTGCTCGCGCATCTCGGGCGACATCAGCGCATTCGCGCTCTTCGCGGCCATTTCGAGCTGCCGCAGCAGCACGTCGCCGCGCTCCTGGATCTGGTCGAACAGGCTCGGCCGCATCGGGATCTGCGCGATCGCCTTCGTCGACGACGGCAGCGGCGCCAGGTCGCGGCCCGTGTCCTCGAGCTGCACGAACGCGATGCCCGTCACGCCCTGGAAGCCGAGGCTGCCGTAGGTCGACTGCGTGATCGGCGCGTCGTGGTCGACGAGGATGCGGATCCGGATCTGGCCCGGGTGCGCGCGATCGAACCCGATCGACTGCACCTTGCCGACGTCGAGGCCGCGAAAGCGCACGGCCGCGTCCGGGAACAGCCCCGTCACGTTGGTACGCGCGAGCAGGTCGTACGGCACGCGCACGGTGCGGTCGACGTTGAACCAGAACACGGTGCCCGCGATCGCGAGCGTCAGCGCGATCGTGAACAGGCCGGCCCAGAACGCATGTGATTTGTTTTCCATTCGCGGATTCCTTCGTGCCTACAGCTCGACGCTCGACAGCGCCGGTTCGAGGGCCGCCTTCGGCAGCTTCGCGCGCCGCTCGGGCGGCAGCGCCTGCAATGCGCGGCGCCCGCGCAGCCCCAGGAAATATTCGTGGATGAACGGATGGTCGACGTTCGCGGCCTCCTCGACCGGCGCCGCGACCAGCACCTTGCGGTCGGCCAGCACCGCGACACGCGTCGACAGCGCGACCATCGTGTCGAGATCGTGCGTCACCATCACGACGGTCAGCCCGAGCGTGCGATGCAGCGTCGCGATCAGCTCGACGAATTCGTCCGACGCCTGCGGATCGAGGCCGGCCGTCGGCTCGTCGAGAAACAGCAGCTCGGGCTCGAGCGCGATCGCCCGCGCGATACCGACCCGCTTGACCATCCCGCCCGACAGCGCGGCCGGCATCTTCGACGCGTGCTTGCACGGCAGCCCGACCATCTCGAGCTTGAGCATCACGATGTCGTGCAGCAGATCCGGCGGCACGCGGCCGAGCTCGCGCAGCGGCTGCGCGACGTTGTCGAACACCGTCATCGACGAGAACAGCGCGCCCTGCTGGAACAGCATCCCGGAGCGCGTGCGCATCATCCGCGCGCTCGCGTCGTCGATCGTCGCCGTATCCTGGCCGAACACCTTGATCGTGCCCGACGTCGGCCGCTCGAGGCCGAGGATCTGCCGCACGAGCGTGGTCTTGCCGGAGCCCGAGCCGCCGACGATCGACACGATCTCGCCGCGCCGCACGTCGAAGTCGAGCTTCTGGTGAATGATGTTGCGCCCGTAGCGCTTGGTCAGGTTGCGCACCTCGATCACGAGGTCGCCGCCATCGGCCGGGGCTGCCGGCCGGGTGCCGACCGACCCTGCGCCGATGGCCGCGGCATGCGCGGTCGTTTCGTTCGATGCGTTCATCCGAGCCCCACGTTCTGGAACAGGATCGCGAACACCGCGTCGGCGAGGATCACGACCGTGATCGACGACACGACCGACGTGGTCGTGCCTTCGCCGAGACTCTGCGAGTTCGCCTTGATCCGGAAGCCGAAATGGCAGGCGACCAGCGCGATCAGCATGCCGAACACGATGCCCTTGCCGACCCCGATGTACAGGTTCGCGATCGGCACGACGCCCGGCAGCGAGCGCACGAAATAGTTGACGTCGATCCCGAGCACGAGCTTCGCGGCGAGCGCGCCGCCCGTCAGCGCGATGATGTTGGTCCACATCACGAGCAGCGGCATCGCGATGCCGAGCGCGAGCACGCGCGGCAGGATCAGCCGCAGCCCGTGCGGGATGCCCATCACGCGCATCGCGTCGAGCTCCTCGGTCACGCGCATCACGCCGATCTGCGCGGTGATCGCCGAGCCCGAGCGGCCCGCGACGAGAATCGCCGACAGCACCGGGCCGAGCTCGCGGATCACCGACAGCCCGAGGATGTTCACGATGTAGCGGTTCGCGCCGAACATCTGCAACTGCTGCGCGGACAGGTAGCTGAGCACGATGCCGATCAGGAACGCGACGAGCGCGGTGATCGGCAGCGCCTGCGCGCCGGCGCTGTAGATGTTCGCCGAGGTTTCCTTCCACGGCATCGTCTTCGGACGGCGCAGCACCGACAGCGCATCGAGGATCACGAGGCCGAACATCGCGATGCCGCCCTGCAGGTGTTCGCCGAACCGGAAGATCGCCTGGCCGAGCCGTGTGACGGGATCGAAGCGCACCACGCGCTCGGGCGCCTCGCGCTCGCTGTCGAGCCGCTCGATGCGCTCGAAGATCGTGCGCTGCGTGGCGCTCAGCGCGACGCCGGCCGGCAGCTTGCGGCCCCACACGCGCCACAGCGCCTGGCCGCCGACGTGGTCGAGCCGCTCGATGCCGGACAGATCCCATTCGCTCACGCGCCCGGACGCGATGCTCGCGACCCGGCGCGCCACCGCGCCGCGATTGCGTGCAAGCGCGAGCGCGGTCCACTGGCCGGTCAGGCGCACCGTCTGGCCCTGGCCGCCGGCGTCGACCGACAGGCCGGGAGGAGTCTCGAAGTCCAAGGGCAGGTTGTTTGCAAAAAGGTGACAGAGGTCATTGTAGCGAACCGCCCGGCGACGCGACGTGAGGATTTCCGTCGAGGCGCCTAGCTGGGGGCGCCGGGCAGGCGCCCGCCCCGGCGTGCGCGTGGAAGCCGCCGCCCCCTGCCCGTTGCCGGCGTCATCACCTTTCATTCTTCCGTCACGATTCCTTTCGATACTCTCACGCGCCGCACATCAGGCCGTCGGCGCCCCGCGCCGCCATTCGTTGCGTACTCGCATTTCAAAAACAGAACACCGAACAGGACAACCGATGCGTCTCCCCCTGCTTTCCCGCCGTCGCATGCCGGCCATCGCCGCGCTCGCTAGCCTCGCCTTCATCCTCGCCGCCTGTGGCGGCGACGACGTCACCTCGCCGCCGGTGACGCCCCCGGCGGCCCAGGCGCTCGTCGGCACGACGGCCACGCTCGCCCTGCTCGAGACGACCGACCTGCACACCAACGTGCTGTCGTATGACTATTTCAAGCTCGCCGCCGACAACTCGCTCGGCTTCGAGCGCGTGTCGACGCTGATCGCGCAAGCGCGCGCGCAGTATCCGAACACGCTGCTGCTCGACAACGGCGACACGATCCAGGGCACCGCGCTGTCGGACTACCAGGCGCTCGTGAAGCCGATCGGCTGCGACCAGACGCTCGCGATCTACAAGGTGATGAACGCCGCGAAATTCGACGGCGGCGGGATCGGCAATCACGAATTCAACTACGGGCTGCCGTACCTGTCGCAGGTGACCGGCAACACGTTCGAGGTCGACGGCCTGCCGGCGCCGGCCCAGCAGAAGAAGTGCGCGGGCCCGAACTTTCCGCAGGTGCTCGCGAACGTGATCAGCGCGAAGACCAACGCGCCGCTGTTCACGCCGTACACGATCCTGACCCGCACCGTGACCGCGACGACGCCGGACGGCAAGACGGTCAGCGCGCCCGTGAAGATCGGCATCATCGGCTTCACTCCGCCCGCGATCATGAACTGGGACAAGCGCTGGCTCGACGGCAAGGTCTACACGACCGGCCTGAAGGAAGCCGCCGAGAAGTACGTTCCGGAGATGCGCGCGAAGGGCGCCGATCTCGTCGTCGCGATCTCGCACGGCGGCCTCGACAATTCCGCGTATTCGCCGACGATGGAGAACGGCAGCTGGTGGCTGTCGAAGGTGACCGGCATCGACGCGATGCTGATCGGCCACTCGCACCAGGTGTTCCCGGACGCGAACAGCACCGTGTCGCAGTTCAACCTGCCGGGTGTCGACAAGGTCAAGGGCACCGTCAACGGCGTGCCGACCGTGATGGCCAACTACTGGGGCAAGCACCTCGGCGTGATCAAGCTCGGCCTGAAGTTCGACGGCAAGACGTGGAGCGTCGACAAGTCGCTGACGACCGTCGAGGCGCGGCCGATCCAGAACGCCGACAAGAGCTACGTCGCGGCCGATCCGTCCGTGTCCGCCGCGATCGCCGCCGAGCACCAGGCGACGATCGACTACGTGAAGACGCCGATCGGCTCGACCGACTACCGGATGAACTCGTACTTCGCCGATGTCGGCGACCCGGGCGCGATCCAGATCGTCAACGAGGCGCAGGCCGACTACGTGAAGACCTACGTGCAGGCGAACCTGCCGCAATACGCGTCGCTGCCGGTGCTGTCGGTCAGCGCGCCGTTCAAGAGCGGCTTCGGCGGCGGCACCGACTACACCGACGTCGCGCCGGGCGCGCTCGCAATCAACAACGCGGCCGACCTGTACCTGTACCCGAACACCGTGTACGCGGTGAAGGTGAGCGGCGCCGACGTGAAGAACTGGCTCGAAACCGCTGCAAAGCGCTTCAACCGCATCGACCCGACCAAGGCGACCGTGCAGCCGCTCGTCAGTACGTTCCCCGGCTACAACTTCGACATGTTCACGTCGGCCGATCTCGCGTATGAAATCGACGTCACGCAGGCAGTCGGCAGCCGGATCAAGAACCTGACGTACAAGGGTGTGCCGCTCGACCCGAACGCGCAGTTCATCGTCGCGACCAACAACTACCGCGCGAGCGGCGGCGGCAACTTCCCGGGCCTCGACGGGAGCAAGACGATCTTCGCGTCGCCCGATGCGAACCGTGACGTGCTGATCGCGTTCATCAAGAAGCGCGGCGCGATCACGCGCGCGGCCGACGGTGCGCAGCGCAGCTGGCGCTTCACGAAGCTCGCGAGCTCGGTCGCGCACGTGCAGTTCGCGTCCGCGCCGAACCGCCTCGGCGACGCAGCGGCGGCCGGCCTGACCGGCATCACGCAGGTCACGGCCGACGACGGCTCGGGCAAGAACCTCGCCACCTACGAAATCGACCTCACGCAATGAGACACGCGATGCAACC
>NZ_JAAGPO010000337.1:0-5939 GCF_017104825.1 Burkholderia sp. Ac-20345
CCGCATTACGCACCGCGTACGCCGCTCGCGCTGCTGCCGTTCGACGCGCTCGAACCGCTGCTTGCGGCTGCGCAAACCGACGGCGAGCGTGTCGCGCTCGTCGCACGCGCATCGCGCGCGGGACGCTGGGCGCAGGCCGACGGCGTGCACTTCGTCGCGGCGCCGGAAGATCCGCAGGCGTATGCGCGTGACCTGTACGGGATGCTGCGTGCGCTCGATCGCGCGCAGGTTGCGCGGATCCTCGTCGAGAAGCTGCCCGAAACCGTCGAATGGATCGCGGTCAACGATCGCCTCGGCCGCGCGGCGGCCGCGTTCGAAGCGCGCGACTGACGCCAATCTCGGCACTGGAATGAAAAAACGCCCGACCGGCAAACCGGTCGGGCGTTTTCGTTTGGGCGCGTGGCCGGCTGCTTACTTGCCGACGCCCGAGGCTGCGATCTTCGACTGCGCGAACTGGGCGAACAGCGCGTGCAGGCGCGTCGTCGGGTGGACCGTGTCGGCGAACATGTAGGTCTGGTCCGCGTTCGCGACCGTGTAGGTCTGCTGCGAGCAGAACAGCGACGAGCCGAATGCGGTCGCATTCGCGACACCGTACTGCGTGGCAGCCTGCACCATCGCCTTCAGGTTACAGGCGGTGTCGGTGTTCGACACGGCGAAGCCGTTCGCCTTGTAGTTCGCGAGGATGCCGTCCTGCCACGTGAACGTGTCGAGCAGCACGTACTTGGTCGTGTCGACCTTGAGCGCCTGCAGCGTCGCGGCGAGCGTGCCGTTGAACAGCATCGACAGTTGCGTGAGGGTCGTCTGCGAGCCGCCTTGCAGCGCGAGCGGCGTGCCGCCGATATCCGGCACGTTCGACACGAACACGTGCGTCGCGCCGGCGGCGACGATCTGCTGCACGATGCCGGCGAGCTGTTGTGCGGCGGCGCCGATGTTCTGCTGCAGCTGCGTCGGCGTGATCGCGCCGGCCTGCAGCGCCGCGACCTGGTAGAAGATGTCGTTCGCGCCGCCGTTCAGCAGCACGATCTGGCCGGCGTTGAAGCTGCCGTGCTGCGATACGTATTGCTTGACCTGGTCGGCGATCGGCGTCGTGGTCGCTTGCGCGTAGTCGGGGTTCGGCACGCTGGCGTCCGCATGGCCGATGCCCGGCTGCAGCGTCACGCGCGAGCCGCCCTGTGCGTAGCCGAGACCGCCGGTAGCCTGCAGCGGAATGCCGAAACCGCCCTGGTTCGCGGGCTGCAGCGTGTCGCCGTAGTACTGCGCGACGTTCTGCGTCCACACCTGGCCCGGGTTGGTCGTGAAGCGGCCGCCGCCGAAGCCGAGCTTGATCTGCGAGTAGGTGCCCGCGTCGGACAGGCTGTCGCCGAACGATACGACCTGCATTTTCACGCCCGACGGCGGCGTGTTCGATGCGCTGTTGTTGTTGTCGTCACCACCGCCGCATGCGGCGAGCAGCGCGAGCGCGGCGCCGGCGATCGCGACTTGCGCGGTGCGCAGCATGCGCTGACGGGTGCGGGAAGGTGCGTGTTGTTGTGTCTGCATCGTTCGATCTCCTCGTAGATATGGCCTGATGTGTTTCTCATCTGCCGCGTGCCTGCTCGGTTCCGGGCTGCGCGGCGGCCGTTGGCTGAAACGGTTTATTGGTCTCGCGCAGCCGCAAGCGGCACGGTGCGTGGATCAGGGTTCGCGGCCTCGGCAATCTGCGCATGATAAGCGCTCGCCCACTCGGGCGGGCCGAAAATCGCGCGCAGCTTGTTGCGCCAGCCGTCGACGCGCAACGCGTCGCCGGCCATCGATACCCACTCGTGGAACGTCGCAACGAGCGGGTTGTTCGAGCCGAGCCGCTCGACGATCCCGTACTGCGGCGGATCGTCGGGCGTTTCCTCGACAAAGCTGCCGAACAGGCGATCCCAGATCACAAGGACGCCTGCGTAATTGCGGTCGATGTAGCGCGGGTTGCGCGCATGGTGCGCGCGGTGGATCGACGGCGTGTTCAGCACGTATTCGAGCCAGCCGAGCTTGCCGATCGCCTGCGTGTGCACGAAGAACTGGAACGCAAGGTTGATCAGCACGATGCCGACGACCTGTTGAGGCGGAAAGCCGGCGAACGCGAGCGGCAGCCAGAACACCCACATTCCCGCGACCGGGTACATCAGGCTCTGGCGGAACGCGGTCGAGAAATTCATCCGCTCGGACGAGTGGTGCACGACGTGCGCGGCCCACAGCCAGCGCACGCGGTGGCTCGCGCGATGGAACACGTAGTAGAGGAAATCCTGCGCGATGAACAGCACCGCGAACGACAGCCAGCCGTCGTGCCACGTGAACAGGCGATAGTGCTGGTAGCAGTACGCATAGACGGGGATCACGAACAGCCACGCGATCTTGTCGGCGCCCTGGTGCATCAGCGCGAGCGCCGCGTTGCACAGCGTGTCGCGCCACGCATAGACGTGGTCGTGCGCACGAGTGCGGGCGAGGTGCCAGGCCTCCCACGCGATGCAGAGCAGGAAGACGGGCGCCAGCGCGAGCAGAAGCAATTCGACGTCGAATCGCATGGGCGTGTCTCCTTCTTTCCCCTGCAAGCCTTGAGGCCGGGCGTATGGCCCGTTGTATGTATCGGTCAGGCCAACAGCCTACGCAATCGCCACGCGCTAGGCGAGGGGGGAGCGTAGAGGGTTCCCTCTGAGGACAGGGTTTTTACGGAAGCCGTGCGGCACGGGGCCGGGCGGTGTGGCCCTGTTTTGCGGGCACGGTTGGCGTGCGGTGCGTCGCGCGCGGGTGGCGGCTGCCGTTTCAAACCGGAGGGGGCGGGATTCGGTGTGCGGGGGCGGCGGCAGGCCGCCCGACCGCAAGACAGGGCGACCCGCTGTGCGGTGCCGCCCCGTGGCCGGTGCAGGTCGACGCGAACCGGCAGCCCGCGGCGCCGCACCGTGTCGCGGTGCGCGGAAGCGTCAGTGCGCGCCCGCGTAGATCCACTCGAGCAGCGAGTCGTGCGCGGCGCGTGCGGCTTCCGCATGATCGTCGTTGATGAAGCTGACGACGATGTAGCTCTGGCCGTCGGCGCCGGCGACGTAGCCGGCGATCGCGCGCACGTCGCGCAGCGTGCCGGTCTTGATGTGCGCGTTGCCGAGCACGCCGGCGTTGGTGAGGCGGTTCTTCATCGTGCCGTCGATGCCGGCGATCGGCAGCGAATCGATGAAGGCCTGCGCGACGGGGCTCGCGTTCGCGGCCTGCAGCAGCGCGGCGAGCGATTGTGCGCTCACGTGCTCTTCGCGCGACAGGCCCGAGCCGTTTTCGAGCACGAGGTCGGGCATCGCGATGCCGTTCTTCTGCAGGAACGCCTGGATCGCACGGCTCGACTGCTCGGGCGTCGCGGGCGGCTTGCCGCTGGCTGCACCGATCGTCAGGAACAGGTTGCGCGCCATCACGTTGTTGCTGAACTTGTTGATGTCGTAGACGATGCTGCCGAGCACCGGGCTGTGATGCACGGCGAGGGGCCGCGCGGTGGTCGGCACCTTGCCTTCGCTCACCGGCCCCGTGATCGTGCCGCCGTCCTGCTGCCACAGCGCGAGGAAGCCGCGCGCGAAGAACGTCGTGTGATCGAGGATCGCGAGGTTGGTCGTGTGCGCGCCGCAGCGCAGCGGATAGTCGCCGGCGAACGACGCGGTCATGATCCCGCTGCCGGCCGTCAGCGTCGGGCGTGCGGCCGCGGCGGCCGCGCTGCACGAGCCGGTGCCTTCGACCAGCTGGTTGTCGATCGACAGGTCCGCGAGCGGCGGCAGCACGTCGACGGCCACCTTGCCGTCGTCGCCCGGCGTGACCGTGAACGACACGGCCTTGAACGCGTACAGCAGCGGATCGGGGCCGACGTTGTACGGCGCGCTCGCGTCATCGTCGAACGAAGGGAGATCGCGCGTCGACGCCGCGAAGTAGCTCTTGTCGAGCACGAGGCCGCCGGCCACGCGCTTGACGCCGGCCTTGCGGATCTTGTCGACGAGGTCGATCAGCTCTTCGGGCACGAGCTTCGGATCGCCGGTGCCCTTGATGTACAGGTTGCCCTGCAGCGTGCCGTCGGGGTCGATCGTGCCGTCCGTGTAGGCGGTCGTGCGCCAGCGGTAGTCGGGGCCGAGGATCGACAGGCCCGAGAAGGTCGTCACGAGCTTCATCGTCGAGGCGGGCAGCATCGGCCGGCTCGCATTCCACGAGATCAGCGGCTCCGGATCGCCGACGCGCTCGATGACGACGCTCATCGCCGACGCCGGCACCTTCGCGCGCTGCAGTGCGACGAGCACGGACGCCGGCAGGCCGGCCGCGCGCGCGGCGGGCGACACGACCGTGGTCTTGCGCGCTTCCTTGTGGGATTTCTTGCGGGCCTGCGCGGCAGGCGCGAACGCGAGGGCAGTGCAGGTGGCGACGATGGCGGCTGCCCGCAGGCAGACGCGGGCGCGGGGGGCGAACCGGGTGGAAAGATCGGAAATCGGCATGAGCGAATACGGGAGAAGCACGATGTTCGGGCAGGGCGCGCGCGGCGCCAAAGCGCACATTGTAGAGACAAGTCCGGACAGCCCCCTTGCAATCCGCCTTTCTGTTGCATTGCACGGTGCCGCGCGCCCGGTTCGCGGCGCTACAATGGTCGGCGTGTTTGACTCGCCCCATGGATACCTGTCCCGATGCGGATTCTGCTTGTCGAAGATGATCGAATGATTGCCGAAGGCGTGCGCAAGGCGCTGCGCTCGGACGGCTTTGCGGTCGACTGGGTGCAGGACGGCGATGCCGCACTGACGGCGCTCGGCGGCGAGACGTACGACTTGCTGCTGCTCGATCTCGGCCTGCCGAAGCGCGACGGCATCGACGTGCTGCGCACGTTGCGCGCGCGCGGGCTGGCGCTGCCGGTGCTGATCGTCACCGCGCGCGACGCTGTTGCCGATCGCGTGAAGGGGCTCGACGCGGGCGCCGACGACTACCTCGTCAAGCCGTTCGATCTCGATGAACTGGGCGCGCGGATGCGCGCGCTGATCCGCCGCCAGGCCGGGCGCAGCGAATCGCTGATCCGCCACGGCGCGCTGACGCTCGATCCCGCTTCGCACCAGGTGACGCTCGACGGCGTGCCCGTCGCGCTGTCCGCGCGCGAGTTCGCCCTGCTCGAGGCGCTGCTCGCGCGGCCCGGCGCGGTGCTGTCGAAGAGCCAGCTCGAGGAGAAGATGTACGGCTGGGGCGAGGAGATCGGCAGCAACACGGTCGAGGTCTACATCCACGCGCTGCGCAAGAAGCTCGGCTCGGACCTGATTCGCAACGTGCGCGGGCTCGGCTACATGGTCGTCAAGGAAAGCTGACGCGTGAGGTCGATTCGTCATCAATTGCTGATCTGGCTGCTCGCGATCGTCGTCGCGGGCGTGGGCATCGCGGGCTGGCTCATCTACCGGCAGGCGCTCGCCGAAGCGAACGAACTGTTCGACTACCAGTTGCAGGAAATCGCGGCGGCCTTGCCGTCCGAGCCGTTCTCGCAGGTGTTCGGCTCGCGCACCAACGGCGACGAAGGCATCGTGATCCAGATCTGGAACCGCAACGGCGTGCTGATGTACTTTTCGCATCCGCGTGCGCCGATCGCGCCGCGCGCCGAGCTCGGCTTCTCGACCGAACGCACCGATCGCGGCGAATGGCGCGTGTACGGCGCGATCGTCGGCGACAACGTCGTGCAGCTCGCGCAGCCGCTGTCGGTGCGCAACCGGCTCGCGGCGAACGTCGCGCTGCGCACGCTGTGGCCGCTGATCGTGCTGCTGCCGTTCCTCGGCGCGGCCGTGTGGGTGATCGTCGGGCGCGGGCTCGCGTATCGCGTCGAGTGCGACGCGCACTGGCGCGTGACCTATGCGGTGCTCAAGGTGATGGGCGGCGGCACGCTCGAGTTGCGCAGCGACGGCGCCGGCCACTGGCACGACGGCTCGGGC
>NZ_JAAGPO010000338.1:0-241 GCF_017104825.1 Burkholderia sp. Ac-20345
TCGTATACTGAGGTAGCAGTATGCAGCGGTATGAGTCACACGAGACAGCCAGCGACGCTATACGTCAGAAGCGGTGCAGCCCAGAACTATTGGAGAGAGAGCTACAACATTCGCGATCTCAGCGACGCAGCCGTTGCACAGGCTCACGGCATAGCCTATACCGAGGAGACCGTCAACGTAGAGTATCGCATTGACGATATCGTATTAGATGTTTTTTTTTTTTTTTTTTTTTAATGCTACC
>NZ_JAAGPO010000339.1:0-5714 GCF_017104825.1 Burkholderia sp. Ac-20345
TGGCCCACGCGGTGCGCGACGCGTCGCCCCACTCGCGCCGCAGCACGCGCACCGGCGGTACGCGCGTGAGCGGCACGAGCGGCGGAAGCGCAAAGCCGAGCAGCAGCACGAGCGCGGCGCCGATGCCGATCAGCGCCGGCCACAGCGTGGGGGGCGGCAGCACCACGTCGATCAGGCCGCCGAGCGCGGCCAGCAACGCCCAGTGGCCGCCGTAGCCGAGCACCGCGCCTGCGGCGCCGGACACGATCCCGATGCCGGCGAATTCGAGCGCGAACAGCGCACCGAGCGTGCGGCGGCTCACGCCGAGGCAGCGCATCGTCGCGCAGCCGTCGAGGTGGCGCCGCATGTAGCGCTGCGCAGCCATCGCGATCGCGACCGCGGCGAGCAGCGCGGTGAGCAGTGCGACGAGCGTCAGGAAGTGGCGTGCGCGATCCAGCGTCTGCCGCACCTGCGGCTGGCCTTCCTGCAACGACTCGAGACCGACGCCGCGCAGTTTCCCGCCGTCGACGCGCGCGTGCGCATAGGTTTCGAAGCGCGCGACGTCCTGCTGGTCGCCGGCGACCAGCAGCCGGTACGTGACGCGGCTACCGTAGCCCGTGAGCCCCGTCGCGGCGAGCTCGTCCGCGCGCATCATCAGCCGCGGCGAAAAATTGACGAAGGAGAACCCGCGATCGAGTTCGCGGGAGATCGACGCGGCGACCTTGAAGGTGCGCAGCCCGACGCGCACCGTATCGCCCGCCTTCAGGTGCAGCGCATCGAGCAGCGCCGGATCGGCCCACACGGTGCCAGGCGCGGGAATCGCTGCCGCCTTCTGCGCGGTGGCAGCGCCGGCAGGCAGGATCTCGACCGCGCCGCGCAACGGATATCCGGGAGACACGGCCTTCACGGCCGCGAGGCGCGAGGGCGCCGCGTCGCTCGCCTGCCCGCCCGTGGCGGACGCGATCATGCTCGGGAAGATGGCGGTCGTCGCGGTACGCAGGCCGAGTGCGCGGGCCTGCCGGTCGAACGACGGATCGACGGGGCGATCGGCCCGCACGACGAAATCGGCGCCAAGCATCTGGCGTGCGTCGCGCTCGAGCCCCTGGCGCAGCCGGTCGGCGAGGAAGCCGACGCTCGTCAGCGCCGCGACCGCGAGCACAAGTGCGAGGACGAGCAGCGTCAGCTCGCCCGCACGCCAGTCGCGCGCGGTCATGCGTGCGGCCTGGCGGATCAGGTCGCGCAGGCCGAAGCGGCCGGCATGCGCGTGCACCTCATGGCCGGGTTGCCCGGCCGGCGGCTGCGCCGCGTGTTGCCGCCCCTTCAATCGCGCTTCCCCCCGATCGAGTTCAGCCGCGACACCATATGGTTCGCCATGCCGCGAAAGCCGCCCGAAACGCCGCGCCACAGGCGCGGGAGCGCCCATGCCGACGCCGCGATGAACGCGGCGAGCAGCACGAGGAACGCGAGCGGAACGAAGAACGCGAGCACGAGCCCGCCGACCACGAGGCCGTCCTCGGTCGACGATGCGATCCAGTTCGAAATCGGTTCGGGAGACAGGTTGATCATCGCGCGCGTGCCGGCCTTCGCCACGTGCGCGGCACCGGCGAGCGAGCCGCCGGCGAGCCCCGCGACCGCGAGCACGGTCGGATCGGCATGGCCGAGCGCGCCGGCTGCGAGCACGGCGCCGGCCGGGATGCGGATGAAAGTGTGCACGGCATCCCACAGCGAGTCGAACGCGGGGATCTTGTCGGCAAGGAATTCGGTGACGGCGAGCACGGCCGCGGCGCCGATGACCCACGGCGACATCAGCACGGCCAGCGTGTCGGGCAGGTGGAGCCAGCCGAACCGCGCCAGCACGCCGGCGATCAGCACCGTCAGGTACAGGCGCAGGCCGCTCGCCCACGCGAGCCCCGCGCCGAGCGAAATGGCTTCGATCATGGCCCTCTCCTTGCACTTTCCGTGCGCTTTGCCGATTGATCGGATCGGGTCGGACAGAATGGCCGCGCGGCGCGTGGCGGCCGGCACCGCGTGCCGCGAGAAGCACGACGGAATTCAGGCCCGAATGCGTTCCATTATAGACAGGCTACACGGGCGGCCGGCGCAATTCCGCAGTGCGGCACCCAGGCGCGGGCAGCACCCGGATACTGCCTTCAGGCAGCCGACGACAGCTTGAGGCCGATCAGCCCCGCGACGATCAGCGCAGCGCTCGCGACGCGCGCGGCGGTCAGCGCCTCGCCCATCATCACGATGCCGAACACGAACGCACCGACCGCGCCGATGCCCGTCCACACCGCGTACGCGGTGCCGAGCGGCAACTGGCGCATCGCGACCGCGAGCAGCCCGAAGCTGGCCAGCGCCGTCACGATCGTAAACACCGACGGACCGAGCTTCGTGAAGCCGTCCGACGATTTCATGCCGGCCGCCCAGGCCACTTCCAGCAAACCGGCTATGAACAACAATACCCACGCCATCTCGACGTACTCCGTATCGGATGGGGCCGTCCCCGTTGAAGCGAATGACCCGGGGTCGTCCCCGGGCGGCGCCGAGTATAACAAGATGCTTACGGGCGCGGCGCGTGGCCGGCGGCCGGTCGGGGGCGCGATCGGCCGGGGCCGGTCAGTTCGATACGCGCTTCGGCGTGACGCCGCCGACACAGCGGTCGTCGCGGTACAGCGCCCACTCCTCGCACACGCGACCGTCCTTGAACACGCACATGCCGACCTGCCCGCTCGCCAGGTTGCGGATCGTGTGGCGGCCGCCGAGCTTGCCGCAATTGACCGACGCGGGATTGGCCATCGCCTGCTGCTGCGACGACGGTTGCTGCCCGGGCGGCAGCGGTTGGGCGAACGCGCCAGACGCACCAAGCGCCAGCGCACAGATGACGACCAGACGGACGGACATTGCACGCTCCTCGTTTTCGTTCGCGGAACGGTCAGGATAACGGGGAATGAGCGCCGGGTGTGCAACGCGCGCGTCGGCCGCGCGACTGTCGCGCCGACGCAACCCTGCCGGTGCGCAACGTCACGCGCACGTGCACCGCTGCCGCCCGTCCGGGCCCGTCATGCCGCACCGACGAGCCGGTAGCCGACACCCGTCTCGGTGACGATGTACTCGGGCTGCGCCGGGTCGCGCTCGAGCTTCTGGCGCAGGTGAGCCATGTAGATGCGCAGGTAGTGGTGGCTTTCGACGTGCGACGGCCCCCACACGTCGCGCAGCAGCTGCCGATGCGTGAGCACGCGCCCCGCGTGCCGCACGAGCGTCGCGAGCAGCCGGTACTCGAGCGGCGTCAGGTGCACGATCTCGTTGTCGCGCCACACCTGGCGCATCGCGAGATCGACGGTCACGGTGCCGAAGGTCACCTTCGGCGACTCGTTCGCGCCGCCCTGGTTGCGCCGGCGCAGTTGCGCGCGGATCCGCGCACGCAGTTCGGACACGCCGAACGGCTTGGTCAGGTAGTCGTCGGCACCCGCGTCGAGCGCCGCGACCTTCTCTTCTTCCTGGGTGCGCGCGGACAACACGATCACCGGCACCTCGGACCAGCCGCGCAGCTCGCGGATCACGTCGAGGCCGTCGGTGTCGGGCAGGCCGAGGTCGACGATTACGAGATCAGGCTTGCGCGTCGCCGCGTCGATCAGCCCCTGCTTGCCCGTCTCGGCCTCGAACACCGCGATGTCCTCCTCCTCGAGCGCGGCGCGCACGAAACGGCGGATCTGCTTTTCGTCCTCGATCAGGACGACGGTCAGGCTGGGTTCACTCATGGTCTGGCAATGATTCGGATGGGGACGATGCACCCGGCACATCGGGTTCGTCGTCGGATACGGCGGGTACGGCCGGCGGCGTCTCGACGGGCAGCGTGAACCAGAAGCGCGCGCCCGTCACGTGGCCGTCGGGCGCGGTGCGGTTGAGCGCGCCAATTTTACCGCCGTGCGCCTCGACGATCGCGCGGCAGATCGCGAGGCCGAGGCCGATGCCCGGCGTCGCCGATTCCTTCTCGCCGCGCGTGAACTTGTCGAAGATCCGCGTTTCCATCCCGGCCGGCAGGCCCGGACCGTAATCGTCGACGTGCACGCGCACGAACGGCAGGCCGTCGTCGGTCATGCGTTCCGCGCCGATCTCGACCGGCGTGTCGGGCGGCGTGTACTTCGCCGCGTTCTCGAACAGGTTGGTGAACAGGCGCTCCATCAGCACCGCGTCCATCTGCAACAGCGGTAGGTCGGCCGGCAGCACGACGCGCGCTGGATGGCGCGCAAGCACGCGCTTGCATGCGGCGAGTGCGGCGCCGACGGTTTCCTCGAGCAGCGACCACTGGCGCTTCAACTGCAGGCTGCCGGCCTGCAGCCGCGCCATGTCGAGCAGGTTCGTGACGATGCCCGTCATCCGCAGCGCCTCGTCGTGAATCGCGTCGACGAGTTCGCCCTCGCGCTGCGCGAAGCGTTCGGCCGCCGCGGCGTCGCCGCCCTGCGCGGCCGCGCGCCCGTTCGCGAGCATCGACGAAAAGCCGACGATCGTCGTGAGCGGCGTGCGCAGGTCGTGCGAGATCGCCGACAGCAGCGAGTTGCGCAACCGCTCGGACTCCATGTTGACGAGTGCGTCGCGCGCGATCTCGACGTAGTGCACACGTTCGAGCGCGAGCGCGATCTGCGCGGCGAACGCGTCGAGCATCCGCTGCTGCTCCGGCACCTCGAGTTCGCGCGGCTCGCGCGACGCAACCGCGAGCACGCCGCGCGTGCGCATCGGCGCCTTCAGCGGCAGGTACAGCGCGGCCGTCGCGGGCAACGTATCGGTGCCGCGGCCGGCCGGCTTCTGCTGGTCGTACACCCACTGGCCGACGTCGCTGTCGAGATCGGCACCCGTCAGCGTGACGGCCGCATCGGGCTCCTCGATCTTCTGCCGCACCTTGTCCGCGCTGTCGGGCAGCAGGAACGCGACACGCGCGCGGAACACCTCGCCCACGTGGCGGCTGCCGATCTCGACGATCTGCTCGGTAGTCAGCGCCGCGCCCAGCTCGCGCGCCATCGCGTAGATCGCGCCGGTGCGGCGCTCGCGGCGCTGCGCGACGCTCGCCTGGCGCGTCAGCGTCGACGTCAGGTGGCTGATCACGAGCGACGTCAGCAGCATCCCGAAGAAGGTCAGCAGGTATTGCGTGTCGCTGACCGAGAACGACATGCGCGGCGGCACGAAGAAGTAATCGAACGCGGCCACCGACAGGAACGACTGCAGCACGCCCGGGCCGCGCCCGAGCCGCACCGCCGAGAACACGACGCCGAGCAGGTACAGCATCACGAGGTTCGTGAGGTCGAGGCGCTCGGACACGAGGCTCGCGACGACCGTGATCGCCGCGCAGATCGCGGCCGCGTACACGTAGTGCCGCGGCGGCGAACGGTGCGTGCCGAACTGTGCGAACGCATCGCGCCAGTCGCGCGCACGCGCGTCGAGCGGTGCAGCGCGCGCCTCGTCGCTCGCAGACGCGCGGATCAGCATCAGGTCGACGTCGCCCGCGCGTTCGGCAAGCTGTTCGCCGAACGGCCGCGCGAGGCGGCGCACGAGCCCGGCCTTCGGCGAGCCGCCCGCAACGATCTTCGACACGTTGCGCACCTTCGCATAGCCGATCAGCGCGGCAACCCCGGATCGGCAGAGCGTCGGGGAGGGAAAGAGGGTGAGCTAGCGTGTAGGTGTGCGTGTGGGACGCAGCGCTATAAACAAATAAGAGCAAACAGCATAAGAGACGCGTCGTT
>NZ_JAAGPO010000340.1:0-5871 GCF_017104825.1 Burkholderia sp. Ac-20345
TAGTGCTGTAGAAGCGTCGCATGCGAGGGTGATACTCGTATGCTGCGATACATCATATTAATCCGGTCAGTGTGTTTCTTGTGTTTTTTTTTTATATACGCGGCCCCCCTCGAACTTCACCACGTTGGCTCCCCCTCTTCCCCTCCGCGCCCCCCTCCCGTCCTCGCGGGGGCGGCGCTCGATGCGGCGGGCGCCTGCCGGATCGCGGGCGGCTTCGGCTTTCCGTCCGGCGACGAGGCGAGCGGCGCATGGCTCGGCGTGCGTGCGCTCGCGTATGCACAGCAGGCGCTCGACGGCCGCGTGCCGCGTGATGCGTTCGCGAACGCGCTGCTCGCGGAAACGGGCGCGCAGGATCGCGATGCGCTCGTCCAGTGGTCGTGTGATGCGAACCAGACGATCTACGCGCGGCTTGCGCCGATCGTGCTCGCGCACCGTTCGCATCCGGTCGCGGGCGCGCTGATCGCGCAGGCGGGCGACGAGATCGGCAAGATGATCGACGCGCTCGATCCGCAGCAGGCGCTGCCGGTCGCGCTGTGCGGCGGCTTGGCCGACGCGCTCGCACCGGCCGTGCCGGCGCGCCATGCCGCCCGGCTGCGCGCGCCGCTCGACGATTCGGCGCACGGCGCGCTGCGGCTCGCGCTGCAGGCACTGCGGGTGGCCGAAGGTAACTGAAGGCAACTGAACGCAACTGAACGCAACCGAAGGCGTTCGACGGTGGTTGAAAGCACACCGAAACCGTGCCGTTGGCGGCGATCGACCGGGAACCGTCCGGCGGGCAACCGGGCACGACGTTAGAATGGCCGTTCCGCAGAGCCCTGAGCGCCATTCTTCCGTCCCATGTACAAAGTCATCGCCACCGATCTCGACGGTACCCTGCTGAACAGCGACCACCAGCTCGATCCGTACACGATCGACACCGTCCGTCGGCTCGACCGCGACGGCCTGCAGTTCGTGATCGCCACCGGGCGCCATTACGCGGACGTCGCCGGCATTCGCGACGTGCTCGGCATCCGGCCGTACCTGATCACGTCGAACGGCGCGCGCGTGCATGCGCCGGACGACACGACGATCCACGCGCAGGACATCGATCCGGCGATCGTCCGCGGCCTCGTGCAGCCGGATGTCGTCGGCGCGCACGGCCGCGTGATCGTCAACCTGTTCACCGACCAGGGCTGGCTGATCGACCGCGATGCGCCGCACCTGCTCGAATTCCACCAGGATTCGGGCTTCCGCTACGACGTGATCGACATGGCCGCGCACGACGGCACGGATATCGCGAAGGTGCTGTATATCGGCGATCCGGCCGACCTGGCGGTCGTCGCCGAGCAGATGCGCGTGCGCTTCGGCGATGCGCTGTACGTCACGTACTCGCTGCCCGACTGCCTCGAAGTGATGACCGCGAACGTGTCGAAGGGCCGCGCGCTGCGCTCGGTACTCGCGCGGCTCGGCGTCGACACCGGCCACTGCATCGCGTTCGGCGACAACATGAACGACATCGACCTGCTCGAAACCGCCGGCCACGCGTTCATGATGAACAACGCGAACCCCGACCTGATCGCGCGGCTGCCGCACATTCCGCGGATCGGCAACAACTTCGACGCGGGCGTCGCTCGCCACCTGCACACGCTGTTCTCGCTCGAAGGCAACACCGCCGCATCCTGAGCGTCCTGCCGGGGCGGAAATGAAAAACGGGCGCCAATGGCGCCCGTCGAAATTACCTGCCTCGATGTTCTTGGACAGCGTGAGGCTCGCTGCTCTGCTCGCTTGACCCCGTAGTGTTTTATTCGCTTGTGCGAGCTGATGCCGGCAGCTGGTCGACGGCGTTGTCACGCCCCGCGACCAGCGGGTAGATGATCCCTGCGAGTACCGCGCCGATGATCGGCGCCACCCAGAACAGCCAGAGCTGGCCGATCGCTTCGCCGCCCACGAACAGGGCGGGGCCGGTCGAGCGGGCCGGGTTCACCGACGTGTTGGTGACCGGAATCGAGATCAGGTGAATCAGCGTCAGGCAGAGGCCGATCGCGATCGGTGCGAAGCCGGCCGGTGCGCGCTTGTCGGTGGCGCCCAGGATCACGAACAGGAAGAAGCCCGTCATCACGACTTCGCAAATGAACGCCGCGCCGAGTGCGTAGTGGCCGGGCGAGCGCTCGCCGAAGCCGTTCGTCGCAAAGCCGCTGCCGACGACGTCGAAGCCCGGCTTGCCGGTCGCGATCAGGTACAGCACGAATGCGCCGAGCGTCGCGCCGACAACCTGCGCGACGATGTACGGCACGAGATCGCGTGCGGGGAAGCGGCCGGCGACCGTCAGGCCGACGCTCACCGCCGGATTCAGGTGGCAGCCCGAAATGTGGCCAATTGCGAATGCCATCGTCAGCACAGTCAGGCCGAAGGCAAGTGCGACACCGGCAAAGCCGATGCCGAGGCCCGGAAAGGCGGCGGCCAGCACGGCGCTTCCGCACCCGCCGAGCACCAGCCAGAACGTGCCGAATACCTCTGCAGCGAGACGCTGAGAAAGACTCATGTAAGGACCTTGTTCAAGTGGATTGAAGGCAACCGGACGACACGACGGTTTTAAACCATCACCGGGAATTGGTCTGGATTATAGGAAATGAATCGGGTGGGGGAGGGTCAACGATTGTTAAATTTGAATAGCTGACGAATGCCTTTTATTAGAATAAGTCCGCATTCTCGATATAGCCGAATCGGTTAAAGATGGCAGCATTAATTTCGAAGGGTAGGGCGGCAGTGCTGATGACGTAACGGATGTTGGTGTCCCGGCCGGATTCGCCGGGGCCGCATCATCAAAAGGGGAGTCAAAAAATGTCTCAATACGCGAAACTCAAGGCGCAGATCGCCGATCTGCAAGCCCAGGCGGATGATGTGCGCCGCCAGGAAGTGGCGGCGGTGATTGCGGAAGTCCAGCAAAAGATTGCCGAATATGGGCTGACTGCCCAGGATCTGGGCTTCGCGGAGCGAGCGAAGCGCGGACGCCCGCCGAAGAAGGCGCCGCTGCCGCCCAAATACCGCGATCCGAAGTCGGGCGCGACCTGGAGCGGGCGCGGCAAGCCGCCGAATTGGATCGTCGGTAAAAACCGCGATCGTTTCGTCATCGAATGACCGAAAACCCAAACAAAAGAGCCGCATCGAGATGCGGCTCTTTTGTTTGGCGCGCCGATTTCGGCGCGGATTTGATTACGGAATATTTCCTCGCGGATTTCCGTGTCAGGCGCCGGCGACCCGGCGCAATGCCGGTTGACGGGTTCCCGTGCCAAGCGATTCGTAAGTTTCGACGTAACGCTGCGCCATTGCCTTTGAGCTGAAGCGCGTGTCGAAACGCTCGCGGATGGCGGTGCGCGACAGGCTGTCGATCCGATGGAGCGCGCCGACCGCGCCCTGCACGTCCTCGACGATGAAGCCCGTGACGCCGTCCTCGATCACTTCCGGCACCGAGCCGCGGTTGAACGCGACGACCGGCGTGCCGCAGGCCATCGCCTCGATCATCACGAGGCCGAACGGCTCCGGCCAGTCGATCGGGAACAGCAGCGCCTTTGCGCCGGAGAGGAACGCGGGCTTCTGCGCCTCGTTGATCTCGCCGATGAATTCGACGTGTGCCTGGCCGAGCAGTGGCTCGATCACTTCCTTGAAGTAGTCGGCGTCGGCCTTGTCGACCTTCGCGGCGATCTTCAGCGGCAGCCCGCTTTGCGCGGCGATCCGGATCGCGGTGTCGACGCGCTTTTCCGGGCAGATCCGGCCGAGGAACGCGAGGTATTCGGGCTTCACGCCCGGCTGCGGCGTGAGCAGCGTGTCGGGCAGCCCGTGATACACGGTGCCGGCCCACGCGGCCTGCGGCAGCGGCTTGCGCTGGTTGTTCGAGATCGACACGACCGGCGCGTCCGGAAATGCGTCGAACACCGGCTGCAGTTCCGGCAGGTCGAGGCGGCCGTGCAGCGTCGTCACGTACGGCGTGTCGAGGCGCGACATCAGCGGGAACGGCAGGTAGTCGAGGTGGAAGTGCAGCACGTCGAATTCGTGCGCGACCCGGGCAACCTTTTCGAGGAGCCGCATATGGGGCGCCATCGAATCGCGGATTGACGGGTCGAGCCGCAGCGCGCGCGGCCACGCCGCCTCGAGACGGGCCGACGTGACCGAGTCGCCGCTGGCGAACAGGGTCACGTCGTGGCCGAGTTCGACGAGCGCCTCGGTGAGGTAGGACACGACACGCTCGGTGCCGCCGTAGAGTTTCGGCGGAACGGCTTCGTAAAGCGGCGCGATCTGGGCAATTCGCATGGGTGTTCTCCTGTTTCGATCCGGGGGCACGGTGGCGCCGGTGCGGATCCCGTGCAAGGTTGCGGAACTCGCCGGCGTACGCGGTTGGCGGTACGTGGCCGTGCCCTGGGCGGGGTGCGCGGGGCGCCGGACGGCAAGCTGCGGGGCGGGCCGGCACGGCTCGCGCCGCCGCCCATTGGAGTCCATTATCGATATCGCCCAGCGGGGTTCGAGTGTTTTTTCAAACACTTAAGGCTTGTTACACGATGAAATACGCGAAAACCCCGAGAAAAAGGGCGCGGAAACAAGAATGGAGATAGACGCAACTATTGTTGCGCTGTTGTGAAAAAGTAATATAATTTTTACCGATTCGATTGCCCGCAGCCTTGTCGGCAAGCCTTCCGTTACCGCACGGAGGCCATCGGACACATCGCAGCCGAAGCCGCGCTGTCACTCGCTTCCCCGATTGCAGCTTTCAATTCGCCTTGTCGGAAAAATTCCTACACGGTTTACAGACAAATCCTGCATGGCATACGCCACTTCGCTGATACCGGCATAAATGCCGTTTGGCCAAAATTCGCCCTGTAAGACTATAAACGAGCCGACTGAGCGCCAAGAGCGCCCTGATCGAGCAAACGTTTTCATAACATGAATGGCCAAAGCAAAGCTCTTTAACGGGGGAATCATGAGCGCTACCAGCGAAATGCTCAGTGAGATCAAAGAGGTCAACCTGTCCTACCTCCTCCTCGCGCAACGCCTGCTGCGGGAAGACAAGGCGATGGGCATGTTCCGCATGGGCATTTCCCAGGAACTCGCCGACCTGCTCGCCAACCTCACGCTCGCACAGACCGTGAAGCTGGCTGCGTCGAACCAGATGCTGTGCCGCTTCCGCTTCGATGATCACGCGCTGCTGTCGTCGCTCGCCGACAAGGGCCGCAGCGATGTCGTCGCGCATGCCCACTCGGCCATCCTGATGGCCGGGCAGCAGGTCGAAGGCGTCCGCTGATCCATCCCGCCTTGCGTGTGTCCCGGCGTGCCGCGCCGGTGGGCAGCGTATTGGCCATCCATCCGAACAACGTCAAGCGGACGGTTATCACCATGGCAAGCAAAAGCGTCGTGATCGAGGTGAAGGAAATCACCCTCGCCATCGAACTGATCGAACTGGGCGCCCGGCTGCAGCTGCTGGAAGCGGAGACGAGCCTGTCGCGGGACCGTCTGATCAAGCTGTACAAGGAACTGAAGGGCGTGTCGCCGCCGAAGGGGATGCTGCCGTTCTCGACCGACTGGTTCATGACGTGGCAGCCGAACATCCACTCGTCGCTGTTCTACAACATCTACCGGTTCATGCAGGACCACGGCCGCTGCGAGCCGATCCAGTCGATCGTGAAGGCGTACCGGCTCTATCAGGAGCACGTGAACCTGTCCGGCGACGAGGCCGCGCTGAGCCTCACGCGCGCATGGACGCTCGTGCGCTTCTTCGATTCGGGGATGCTGCAGATGACCCCGTGCACGCGCTGCGGCGGCCATTTCGTCGCGCATGCGCATGATCCGCATCAAGGTTTCGTCTGCGGCCTCTGCCAGCCGCCGTCGCGCGCGGGCAAGACC
>NZ_JAAGPO010000341.1:0-5717 GCF_017104825.1 Burkholderia sp. Ac-20345
TCCCGGCACGTGCTCGACGGTCAGCATCCGCTGCATCAGGTTGAATTCGAGCGCCGATACTTCGCTCATCCCGCCGAGTTTCTTGCGGATCAGCGTTTCCTCGGTCGGGCAGTCCATCTGCATGATCCGGAACGCGGAGCGCACGTGGCCCGACGCGGTCGCCTGCGCGACCGGCAGCGGCGCGAGCGTCAGCGCGGCAGGCGCGCAGCAATCGCCGGCCGCGTGGTCGTGGTCGTGGTCGTGGTCGTGGTCGTGGTCGTGGTCGTGACCGGCATGGTCATGCGCGGCGTGATCGTGAGAGCACGCCGCGCCGTGCACATGCGTGTCGTCGTGTGCATGGTCGTGATCGTGGCCAGCTTCGCCATGCTCGGCATGCCCGTGCGAGCACGACGCACCGTGCACATGCGTTTCACCGTGTGCATGGTCGTGAACGTGCGCGCCGCCGTGATCGTGGTCATGGTTGTGGCCGCCCGAGGCAGCCTTGCCGTGCGCGTGCTCGCCGGCCGCCGGCGCCGCGCCGGCAACGGTCGCCAGCTGCGTGTCGCGCGGGTCGGCGCAGCACGTATCGGCGCCGCCGGCATGACGGTGTCGTGGGTCGTGGGTACGCTTGGCGTCGGTCATGACAACCTCCTTTGTGGCTTGACGGTGTAGAGTTAACACCCTGAAGCCACTACAAGGTCAACCCTTACACGGAGAAAGGTCATGAAGATCGGCGAACTGGCCAAAGCGGCCCGCTGCACACCCGAGACGATCCGTTTCTACGAGAAAGAGGGGCTGATGCCGGATGCGGAGCGCACCGACTCGAACTACCGCAACTACACCGACGTGCATGTCGAACGGCTGCGCTTCATCCGCAACTGCCGCGCGCTCGACATGGCGCACGACGAAATCCGCGCGCTGCTGCGGCTCACCGACACGCCGGCCGATCCCTGCGATTCGATCAATTCGCTGCTCGACGAACACATCGGGCACGTCGACGCGCGCCTCGCGGAACTCACGCACCTGCGCGACCAGCTCACCGAATTGCGCCGCCAGTGCGTCGGCGAGCATTCGGTCGAGGATTGCGGCATCGTGCACGGCCTCGCGACGATGGAAACCGTCGCACCGGCCGCGAAGCGCTCGCACCTCGGCTGAAAACCTTGTGAAATATGATAGTCTAATTGAGAATAGTTATATTCTTACTAGATATGCAATAACTACTCATGTCCACTAGCCGTCCGTCTCCGCTCGCGCTGGCCGTCCTCGCGACGCTCACCGAAACGCCGATGCATCCGTACGGAATGCTGCAGCAGCTGAAGACTCGCGGGTACGACGAGGTCGTCAACGTGCGACAGCGCACGAGCCTCTACCAGACGATCGACCGGCTGCTGCGCGACGGGCTGATCGCCGTGCACGACACCGAGCGTGATGGTGCGTTTCCGGAGCGCACGCTGTATGCGCTGACCGAGACCGGGCACACGGCGGGGCAGGCGTGGCTGCATGCGCTGCTCGCGGAGCCCGCGCGTGAATTCCCCGCGTTCGGCGCCGGTCTCGCGTTCCTGCCGCTGCTCGACGCCGAAGATGCACGCCACCAGCTCGAGCTTCGGATCACCCGGCTCGACGTCGAGCGCGCGCGCCTCGAAACGCTGCGCGCCACCGCGCAGGCCGACCAGGTGCCGCGCCTGTTCCTGCTGCAGAACGAACACGCGCTCGTGCTGCTCAATGCCGAACTCGAATGGGCGCGCAGCGTCGTCGAACACCTGAAGATCGGTGCGCTGCGCTGGGTGGACGGCTGACGCATTGCGCAGGCCGGCTCCCGCCGCCCCGGTCAAAGCACCTTGCCGGGATTCAGGATGCCGAGCGGATCCAGCGCGGCCTTCAGCCGTCGCATCAATCCGATTTCCGTGTCGCTGCGCGTATGCGCGAGATAGGAACGCTTGAGCACACCGATCCCGTGCTCGGCCGACACTGAGCCGCCCATGTCGCGCACCACCGCGTACACGCAGTGGTCGAGCGCATCGAGGTCGGCCTCGGTCATCCCGGCCAGCGACACGCCGATATGCACGTTGCCGTCGCCGACATGGCCGAAGAACAGGCACGTGACGTCCGGCCAGCGGGCGCGCAACGCCGCCTCGCAGCGCTCGGCAAACGCGCCGAGTTCGCCCGTCGGCAGGCTCACGTCGAAGTTGACGAGATGCGGCAGCGCGTCGATCGCGAGGCCTTCCCGCAGCGTCCACAAGTCACGCGCCTGTCGCTCCGAAGTCGCGAGCACCGCATCCTCCACGAGCCCTGCGTCGAACCCCGCCGCCAGACCGGTTTCCAGCGCCTGGTGCGCGTCGCCGCCCGGTGCGCTCGTCGCGCATTCGATCAGTATCGCGAAGCCCTCGTCGCCGACAAACGGCGCCGAAACACCCGGTGTATGACGCGCGACGTAGTCGTAGAACGACGGCCACATCGCCTCGAAGCTGACGACTTCCGGCAGCGTGCGCACGCGGTTCCACAGCGCGACCACCGCGGCGTAGTCGCGCACGCGGCAGAGCGCCGTGGCCGGCGCGGCGAGCAACGGATGCAGCCGCAGCACGGCGCGCGTGACGACGCCGAGCGTCCCCTCGCTGCCGATGAACAGCTGCTTAAGGTCGTAGCCCGCGTTGTTCTTCAGCATCCGGTTCATCGACGACACGACCGTGCCGTCCGCGAGCACGGCTTCGAGCCCGAGCACCTGCTCGCGCATCATCCCGTAGCGGATTGCGCGCGTGCCGCCCGCATTGGTCGCGAGCATGCCGCCGATCTGGCATGAGCCGCGTGCGCCGAGATCGACGCCGAACGTGAAACCCGCCGCTTCCGCGGCTTCCTGCACCGTCTGCAGCGGCGTTCCGGCGCGTACCGTCATCGTGCCGGCCGCCGCGTCGAGCGCCTCGACGCCCGCGAAGCGTTCCATCGACAGCACGACCTCGCCGCCGAGCGCGACTGCGCCACGCGCGAGCCCCGTCAGGCCGCCTTGCGGCACGACCGGCTGGCCGAGCCGCGCACACAGCGCGAGCGTGCGCGACACGTCGTCGACGCTGCGCGGGCGCACCAGCGCACGCGGCCGCACGCCGGCCGGCTCGTTGTACGCGGTGAAGTAACGCGGATCGACGTCGGCCGAGCGCGTGACGAGCCCATCACCCAGTTCGGCGGCGAGCACGGCTTCGAGCGCATCGCCCGACAACGCCGCGCCGTCCTGTTCGCCACCCGCGGCGGCCGTGTTCCGGTTCTGCATCGCGCGCGGCCCCGCTTACTTCGTCGAGATGTCGATATCGCCGAAATACTTCAGGCCGAGCGACTTCACCGTGCCGTCCGCCTTCAGCTTGTCGATCGCCGCGTCGAGTTTCGCCTTCAGTGCGCCGTCGCCTTTGCGCAGCCCGAATGCGATGCCGCTGCCGAGGATCTTGTCGTCGTGCACGGGCTGGCCGACGAACGAGAAGCCCTTGCCGTCCGGACGCGACAGGAAGCCGCGCTGGCCGGACGGTGCGAGCACGAGCGTCGCATCGAGACGGCCCGACACGAGGTCCGCGTACGCCTGGTTCTGGTCCTGGTACGCGACGATCGCGACGCCGGCCGGCTCCCAGTGCGCCTTCGCGAAGGTTTCCTGGATCGACGCCTGCAGCACGCCGACGCGCTTGCCTTTCAGCGATTCCGGCGTCGGCAGCAGGCCGCTGCCGGTGCGTGCGATCAGCTGGGTCGGCACGCGATAGATGATCGTCGTGAAGTCGATCGCCTGGCGCCGCTGCTCGGTCGCGTTCATCGCCGAGTTGATCGCGTCGAACTTGCGGCCCTGCAGCGCGGGAATCAGGCCGTCGAACGATGTCTCGACCCATTTGCACGACAGCTTCGCCGTCTGGCAGACGGCATTGCCGACGTCGATGTCGAAGCCTTGCAGGTCGCCGTTCGGCGCTTTCGATTCGAACGGCGGGTATTGCGCCTCGAGGCCGAAGCGCAGCGTCTGCGCGTCGGCGAGCGCGGCGCCCGAGCCGATTGCGCACGCGAGTGCGAACGCGAGTTTCAGGGTGGTCGTGTGCTTCATCGTGATCTCCTGTGTCTGGTCGATGCGACGCTCCCGTTGCCGGATGCCCGTCGCCGGTTTCCGTACGGGACTTACAGCGAACGCAACCGCCGCGCGCCTTCGACCAGCGTCGCGTCGTCCTTCGAAAAACTGAGCCGGATCACGCCGGCGTCGGTACCGTCGGTGTAGAACGCCGACAGCGGAATCGTCGCGACGCGCGCGTCGCGGATCAGGCGCAGCACGAAATCGCTGTCGCTTTCGTCCGAGAAGTGCCGGAAGCGCGCGAGCAGGAAGAACGAGCCTTCGCTCGGCAGCAACTCGAAACGCGAATCGGCCAGCTCGCGCGCGAGCAGGTCGCGCTTGGCCTGGTAGAACGCCGACAGGCCGAGATAGCTGTCCGGCCGCGCGAGGATCTCCGCGAACGCGACCTGCATCGGCGTGTCGGCCGCGAACACCATGAACTGGTGCACCTTGCGGATCTCGTCCATCAGCTCGGCCGGCGCGACGCAATAGCCGACCCGCCAGCCCGTCACGTGGAACGACTTGCCGAACGACGACACGATCACGCTGCGCTCGGCCAGCTCGCGATGGCGCGCCATGCTCTGGTGTTGCGCGCCGTCGAACACGACGTGTTCGTAGACTTCGTCGGACAGGATCACGATGCCGGTATCGCGCGTGAGCTGCGCGAGCCGTTCGAGATCGTCGGCCGAGAACACGGTCGCGGTCGGGTTGTGCGGCGTGTTCACGATGATCATCCGCGTGCGCGGGTTGATCGCCGCGGCGACTTCGTCCCAGTTCACGCGGAAATGCTCGGGCGACAGCTTGATCGCCACCGGCGTCGCGCCCTGCAGCCGCACGATCGGCGCATAGCTGTCGAACGACGGCTCGAAGTAGATCACCTCGTCACCCGGGTGCACGAGCGCGCTGATCGCCGCGTAGAGCCCTTCGCTCGCGCTCGCGATCACCGTGATCTCGGTGGCCGGGTCGTAGTGCGTGCCGTACAGCGCCTCGGTCTTTTCGGCGAGCCGCTCGCGCAGCGCCATGACGCCGGCCATCGGTGCGTACTGGTTGTGCCCGTCGCGCATCGCGCGCGCAACGCCTTCGACGAGCGCCGGATCGGGCGCGAAATTCGGCGCCCCCTGCGACAGGTTCAACGCATCGTGCTGAGCAGCCAGTTGGCCGATCACCGTGAAGATCGTCGTCCCGACGTCGGGCAGTTTCGAACGGGGCGCGGTCGCGCTTCGCATGACTCCTCCTTCTGATGTCCTTCGGGCGGCCGCGCGCGACACGCACGACCAGCATCTGCCGCACGATTTAGCCCGAGCCAATATCGGCGGACAATCGAAAGTTCGTCATGGCGGCCATGCATTTTCCTCATGGCTCGTGGAGAGGGGCGCGTAGCGGCAAGGCTAGCCTGCCGGCGCGACATGCGAATCAGGCATTTCCCCTAGGGGATTACCGGCCGGCCGCCGCCAGATAGGCGAGCAGCACGGCCCGCAGTTCACCGCGCAGCGCGGCGATGTCGAATGCGGGCCCGAGCGTCAGCAACGCCTGCGAGAGCCCGCCGTAGCAGATCGTGTGCGCCATCCGCGCGAGCCCGTCGAGCCGCGCGGCGGGCGGCGGATCGGCCGCGTGCGCAAGCGCGTCGCGCCACAGCGCGACATACGCGTCGTAATGCCGGCGGTACGCCGCGAGC